>JBFKTM010000214.1:0-5799 GCA_041636295.1 Oleiphilaceae bacterium | reverse complement strand
GACCAACACATCCATCTCGCGAGGTGTTGGCTCTGCCATAATTGAATTCGCCAGACCAATAAGGCGGTTGGTTTCACCACTCATGGCAGACACAACGACAACGATATCATGCCCGGCATCCCGGAAAGACTTCACCTTATCTGCAACTGCTTCGATTCGCTCAACCGAACCAACAGACGTTCCGCCGAATTTTTGAACAAATAATGCCATTACCTATTTCACTTCCTATTCGAAAACACGTTCAACGTTATTCATAGCCGATAACAATCGCAAGAGCCGCACCAAATACGACAACCTGCAAACCGATAACAATTACAGGTTATCTGCAACCCAACCCTTTACTCCATCTAACGCTTCCTGGAGTTTGCCCGGCTCAGTGCCACCACCTTGTGCCATATCAGGTCGACCACCACCTTTACCGCCAACAACAGCAGCTGCCGCTCTCATGAGATCACCTGCCTTTAACTTGCCAGAGATATCTTTAGTTACACCTGATACCAGTGTTACCTTGCCCTCTTCAACGGTAGCCAATAGCACAACCGCAGGGCTTAGTTTATTCTTTAATTGATCAACCGTGTCCATGAGTGTTTTTCGATCGGCCCCTTCAAGAGTGGCTGCCAACACATTAACACCCTGCACCTCAATCGCCTGTCCGGCCAAATCATCACCTGCCGAACTGGCCAATTTTGCCTTGAGCTGCTCAATCTCTTTCTCAAGTGCACGACTCTTATCTAGAGCGCTTCGCACTTTTTCCACCAGGTTATCACGACCCCCTTTAACCAATGCAGCAACTTCTCTAAGACGCTCGTCATTTTCAGACAACCACTCTTCCGCAGCAAGCCCCGTAACCGCCTCAATTCGACGAACCCCCGATGCAATACCGGACTCCGACACGATCACCATAGAGCCAATATCTCCTGTTCGTGTCGCATGGGTACCACCACACAACTCAACAGAAAATGCGTCCATCCCCATACTCAAAACTCGGACGGTATCGCCATACTTCTCACCAAACAGCGCCATGGCGCCTTTTTCACGAGCCGTATCCATATCAGTGACATCAGTTTGCACTTCAGTATTGGCTCGAATTTGCTGATTCACCAAACGCTCAATCTCTTTTAGCTGCCCTGAGGAGACAGCTTCAAAGTGGGAGAAGTCAAAACGCAAGCGCTCTTCATTAACCAGCGAGCCTTTTTGTGCTACGTGCTCCCCCAGCACCTGTTGTAGTGCAGCGTGCAACAAATGAGTCGCCGAGTGGTTGAGTGCGGTTGCCTGGCGCGTTTCCTGATCAACAACAGCCTGAACCGACTGACCAACAGAGAGAGAACCCGCAACTATACGCCCAATATGGAGGTGATTGTTACCCTCTTTCTGTGTATCCAACACCTCACACTCACCACCATTCCATCGCAAAAATCCGCGATCACCAACCTGACCACCTGATTCCGCATAAAAGGGTGTTTCTTCAAGCACTACCACAACATCTTGCCCTGCTTCGGCAACACCTGCGACCCCACCGACAAAAACCGCCTTTACGACCTCTTCGGCACAATACTGATTATACCCGGTAAACTCGGTAGCCCCCTCGATAGTGAGCCCCTCATTGTAGTCAACACCAAATTTACTGGCGGCCCGAGCCCTCTCACGCTGAGCATCCATAGCCCGCTCATAACCGTCCTGATCCAGGGTCAATCCACGCTCCCTGGCGATATCATTAGTTAAATCAACCGGGAATCCATAGGTATCATATAGCGTAAATACCGTTTCACCGGGTATCACCGTACCTTGCAGCTCTTTGATATCCTGTTCAAGCAGGGCTAAGCCTTTATCGAGCGTCTTTGCAAACTGCTCCTCTTCCTGAAGCAACACCCTCTCAATCTGCAACTGCGCTTTGGCCAGCTCCGGATAAGCCTCACCCATAATTTCGACAAGGTAGACCACAAGCTTGTAAAAGAATGGGCCTTGTGCACCCAGTTTATTACCATGACGAGCTGCGCGACGAATAATTCGCCTTAATACATTGCCACGCCCCTCATTCGAGGGCATGACACCATCAGCAATTAAAAATGAACAAGATCTGATATGGTCAGCAATAACTCTTAACGATGCCTCCGTTGTAGCAACGCCCCCCAATATATCAGACGTTTTGCCAAGCAGCTCTTGAAACAGATCAATTTCATAGTTGCTATGGACATCCTGCATGACAGCCGCTATACGCTCCAGCCCCATGCCGGTATCTACTGACGGCTTCGGTAACGGGTGCATTTCACCATCTGCAGTGCGGTTAAACTGCATGAAAACCACATTCCATATCTCTATATATCGGTCACCGTCTTCCTCCGGCGTACCGGGCAGCCCGCCTTCAATCTCAGGACCATGATCATAAAAGATCTCGGTACATGGACCACAAGGCCCTGTATCACCCATCTGCCAGAAATTGTCCGATGCATATTTAGCGCCCTTATTGTCTCCAATTCGAATCACTCGATCCGCTGGAACATTCATATCCTTTGTCCAGACGTCAAAAGCTTCATCATCACTGGCATAGATAGTGACGTAAAGACGGTCTTTTGGAATATTCAACCAGGCTTCTGAAGTCAAAAATTCCCAGGCAAAACGAATTGCGTCGTGCTTGAAATAATCACCAAAACTAAAGTTACCCAGCATCTCAAAAAAAGTGTGATGGCGCGCGGTATAGCCAACATTTTCAAGGTCATTATGTTTACCACCCGCCCGAACACAACGCTGTGAACTGGTTGCCCGAACATAGGAACGTTGCTCTCGCCCAAGGAATACATCCTTAAACTGGTTCATACCCGCATTGGTAAACAGAAGCGTCGGATCATCTGCTGGAACCAAGGAACTACTGGCAACCACTTCATGTCCCTGCTGGTTAAAGTAGTCAAGAAACGCTTTACGTACCGCTGCTGTTTTCATAGAAAGAACCATCCGCGAGCTTTTTAATTATAAATTTTGACCCATAGTTAGCCGCCTACCCATCGATATTGAGGAGAAAACAATTTCCCGACCTCGCCATCTCCTCATGGACCACCATTTCGCCAATAGAAAATCAGGTTTGACAAAACACCAATGCCAAGGAGTAGTACGGCACTTCAAAGAACTGCGTACTCTACCATAGAAAGTACTGAGTAAAAAATTGCTTAAATGAAGAATTTGCGCCCTGTAACAACTTTAAATGGCGCAAAAAAGAACGAGCACCCACAAAAACAAAAAAGGCCCAACTCATGGGGCCATTAAAGGAGAGTAAAACCGGCTTATTTAGCGCTAAAGGTCTTCCAGCAAAGCCTGTACATAATCATGCATGGGGTCTAACAACTCAGCTTGAGGCCCTGCCTGCTCATCAGTTTCCATACGATCATTTAACACTCTGTCAAACAGCGTCGATACTAATTCGC
Source organism: Oleiphilaceae bacterium (assembly GCA_041636295.1). Taxonomy (GTDB): domain Bacteria; phylum Pseudomonadota; class Gammaproteobacteria; order Pseudomonadales; family Oleiphilaceae; genus Alkalimarinus. The sequence continues at coordinate 2,383 of JBFKTM010000214.1, read as the reverse complement.
CGGGCTGTGAAAAAGCACCCGCCTTGTCAAAGGCGGCTTGCAAACTATCGAAGAACTGAGATAGCGGATCAAAACGACTACCCGAACCTTGAACCTCTTGCCCCCCTAGCTCTGCTACTTGCTGATAAGCGGAGACCTGCTGCAAACTGCTTTGCGACAAATTAACTGAAAACCCTGCAATTTCCTGACTATCAAATCCTAACTCCAGCGCGCTCTGAAATGCATCCTGGAAGTTGCCCGAGAAGAACTGCTCAGACATCCCTTCTATCTGCACCATCAAATCATTCAGCGCTTGAATTTCCCCCTCATCCAGCTCCCCATCAATTGAGTAACTATACTGACCTGCCGAATATTGACCCGCCATTTGAGTCGACTCAAAACCAAACCTGTCAGAGGACAACTCACCACGCTCAAAAGAGGCCTGAATCTGCTCCAAATTGAAAGAAATAACATCACCATCCTGAGTGGTAATTTGAATGGCTGCCCGTTCAGATGTTGCACTATAGCTACTGTAACCGCCGGAGACACCACTAAGCGCAGGCGCTTCCACCCTATCTACTTTTTCACGAGAACTAATTTTCTCCGGTTTTACCGGCTGCTCATCAGCCAGCTCCGCCACATCTTTCGATTTGCCACCACTACGGGTTCGCTCCTTCTCTTCGGCACCGCCAGCATATTTATCAGCCAGCTTATCCAGACCCACACTAATTTTGTCAAAGCTTTGATCAATCTCTCCCTTTAGCTCATCCGTCATGAGCCCCAGTTGCTTAATTTGCTCTTTTGCCTCACCAAACCCTTTTTCCACCCCTTTACGCGCTTGACTTAGTAGATTATCGATGCGTTTTTGCGATGCGCCATCTGCCGATTCCTGCTTAATTCTGTTTTCAACAAAACCCAAAACATTTTTGGCCACCTTATCCGGGGAAGGAACCTCAAAGGCTGGCACAGCTGACTTGGATGCTGGAGAGAAGCGGGCCCCCTCAAAACGAATCTGAAGCTCCTGCTCCAACACACGCACCCCTTTATCATGCTTCGACATAGAGGAACTGGAGAAACTGAACGAGACATCGTAAAGTGCCACTTGATCGGAGTTTCGTTCTCGCTGACGCCCTGCCACATGCTCTAACTGTTGCCCAACATGCTTACCCTTATTTTCATGTTGAGATTGGTTCAGCAGCTGGTTTGACAAGCCATTGAACTTACCCATTAAGTCTGAAACTGAGTTCATTGTTCTTTCCTCAACTGCTGTCAGCGCTGTACTTCAATCTCTGCTGGTTTTAACTACGAAAATTATCGATGGAATACATCGTTCTTATGGAGCTTAGCGTCAACATCTGGTAAAACTTTAGGATCGCTTTATTGTTAGAAACGGCAGATATAAAACAAAATGGAATCAATTGATCCCGCGCTCACCGAGGCCAGTGCACACCCGAAGTACCTTTTTGGCAAAGCACTTCGTCCGTTTTCATTCTCGGTTGCACTCGTAACGTGCAGCCTCGGCATCGCTGCAGGACACACCAGACAGATCGTAGATAACACCTCGGCACTTCTGGTATTGCTTGCCGGCCTGTTGCTGCAGGCGGGGGTCAACCTGATCAACGATCATGCCGACACCAAAAATCCCGCCCTCCAAAACCAGTTAACGCATTTAGATAAGAGACACATTGCATTTAACTACCGCTTTGGCTGGATATGCTTTGCGCTCTGCTCATGTATTGGACTATACCTGACCTATCAAGCCGGTATATTCCTGCTTCTGCTAGCGGTTACCGGAGGTTTCGGCGCACTGTTCTATACCACTGAGCCGATCAACTACAAGCGGCGTGGGCTGGGCGTAATTCTGGTATTTTTTTTCATGGGTGTATTGATGGTGTATGGCTCTTTTTTTGCCGTAACAGGCAGACACCAACTGGAGGTGCTCTACCTGTCTATCCCCATTAGCTTTCTTACTTCAGCACTACTATTGTCAAACGAGCTAAGAGATTATATTGCCGACAAACAGGATGGGATTAAGACACTGACCGTACGCATTGGCTTTAACAAGGGCAAAGCACTGTACCTGATGCTGATCTCACTGGCCTTTATAACAATAATACCGCTCGTTATCACCGCCCCCCTTTTTTCCAGCCCCTTTTTTTATAGCCTGCTAGCACTGCTACCTGCCGCACTCCAATCGATCGATGCGCTAATAACAGTCTATGGCGACAATAACAAACTAAACCTGCCACCCAAGACAGGAAAGCTCTACCTCCTCTTTGGAATTGGCGAAATTACGGTATTATTCCTTCAGCAGCCTATTTAAATTTAACAGACCACCTTTGAAACACCGCAATCCATTATGAGACCTTGCCGAGTGCATGTTATAGTTGCGCCCACTCACTCG
>JBFKTM010000213.1:0-5803 GCA_041636295.1 Oleiphilaceae bacterium | reverse complement strand
CAGAAGGGCAGGCTCATGTTGTAATAGCTCGGCCTCGCTAGGCTTATTGTTGGGCAACGTAAGTGTAAAACAGCTTCCTTTTCCGACTTCACTGTGAAGGGTGATTTGTCCGTCAAGCAGGTGGGCTAACTCTCTGGAGATGGTTAGACCTAGGCCAGAACCACCATAGGCGCGACTGGTTGATCCATCGGCTTGCTGGAATGCCTCAAATATTTGGTGCTGAACACTGTCAGCAATACCTATTCCGGAATCTTCAACACTAAAGCTCAGTGTCGGGTGCTCATCCCCTTCGTCTGCCTTTTGTGGAGCGATGAGTAAGCGCACGTAGCCCTGAGCCGTGAACTTAAACGCATTGCTGAGCAAATTACGCATTATTTGCTCCAGCCGCTGTGTGTCTGTAAATATTGTTGCGGGACACTCTGCAGCAACCTCGATGGTAAAAGCTAATTGTTTGTCCTCGGCGACCGGTGCAAAGTGCGACCTTAAATAGTTGACTAATGAAGCCAGCTTCATGTTCTCGTGATGGATGGTCAGTTTGCCTGCTTCCACCTTTGATAAATCAAGAATGTCATTAATCAGTAGCAGCAGTGTTTTTCCTGCTTGGTGGATCACTTGGGCATCCTCTACTTGGTCATCAAACAAATTGCCTTTGCGATTTTTGGTCATAGATTCCGACAGAATTAATAGACTGTTTAGCGGGGTTCGCAGTTCATGAGACATATTGGCAAGAAACTCAGACTTGTAACGGCTGGTCTGGTCGAGTTCCATTGCTTTGCGTTGTAGTGCCTCGCTAGCTAGCTCAACTTCCGTGTTTTTTTTAAGTAGCGCCTGTTTTTGTTGCTCTAAATGCTTATTGCTGATTTTTAGCTCATCGCTTTGCGCTTTTAACTCTTCCTCAGAAAGCTTCAATGATTGCGCTTGCTGTTCGAGTTCTTCATTGACGGCTCGTAGCTCTTCCTGTTGTTTTTGTAACTCTTCAGCCTGCTGCTGGGACTCCATGAGCAACTGTTGCAGCTGTGAGTGAGAACGACTTGCGGTGATGCTGATACTGAGTGTTTCACACAGATTGTCTAGTAGTTCGAGTTCGGTAGGGTTAAGGGGGGTATGGAAGGCAAGCACCAGTACGGCACTGATTTCGCTTTCCAGAGACTGAGGATTAATAATAGGGCACGTTAGTACATGCTTTACAATACTGCTACCTAACCCAGAATAAAGCCTAATTGGGGGATGATCCGTGGTGTCATGGTCAAAACTGTGTCGGAGGCCATCCAGTGCTGTTTGACCGACGAGTCCTTCACCGATGGCAAACTCTGAAGGGAGAAGATCTGACGTATTAAAGGCGAAGCCAGTGGCTAATTTATAGGTGTTTGCTGTTTTCAAATAGAGCGCGGCGGATTGGGCACCAAGATAATTGGCGATAAATTGCGTCGCTTTTTGTGTGACCTCATCAATGTGGTATAAGCCGCGCAATGTATCCGCTATGCCTGCTTGCCCTCCTTTAAGCCAATTCTGACTCTGGGCTGCGGCTTGCGCTTCGCGCAGATCATGAGTCATCTGGTTGAGCGCGATGCCTAATTGATGCTTTTCTCCCTGGGGATTAAACACTTTATCAAATCGCCCCTGAGCCAATAGTTCTGCATGAGAGGCAATGTTGCGCAGGAACTGGGTCATGCTGAGTAAGGCTTTGCCCAAACGCTCAATTTCTGCACTGCCGTGCATGTTGATGGATACTTCGAAGTCTCCCCTTGATATTTGATTGGCAGCCTCGATGACCTGGTTTAAGGGGGTTACGATCAAGCGGGAGAGGAACGCGACAAAAAGTGCGCAAAGTAAAATTGCGGCCCCAAGCAAAGCTGTGCCCAAAGTGATCAGTGATCCAAAATCTTGTTGGATCGTGTTGAACCCAGTTGCTAGATTGCCATTAAGTTGTTTGACGATAGCATCAATCTTTATTTGAATGGTATCGACCAGGGGTTGAACTTGCTTTTCAGTTCGTAATTTAGCGAGATCCCACTCGGGGCTCTGGCGGTAATCGAATATTTGGTTGGGGTAGTGCGCAAACTGTTCACGTTCTTTTATCAGTTGCTCTAAAATACGCTCTTGTTTGTTATTAAACGTATTTTTCTGCTCTAAAATTCGCTGAAGCGCTTGTTCGTTGCTATCCCACCAGTGTTTAAATTCGTTATAAAACTTTAGGTCATTGGTAATAACGTAGGCTCGAATGGCAGAGAGGCATCGGCCTAATCTAAATCGAAAATCGGCCATAGCTATAAACAATTGAAGATTTTGCCGAGTTGGCGCGATGGTGGATTCTTGAGTCATCAACTGAGTAATAAGCTTTAATACCAACTCGGATTGGGGTATTGCATTATTAACGAGGATTCTTAGGCCAGGTTGATTTTCGGGGGTGTGGGCAATCGATTCAACATCCCGTTGATAAGTGTTTAGTTGGTCTATGTCTCGTTGCAGGTCGTTGAGGGTGGCGACTAGCGCGTTGTTATTTTCCTGATGGGCGATGCTCTTTAGTTCTGTGGTGGCTTGAATTACGCCTTGCCATGCATTTAAACGGTCGTCGATATAATGCCTCTCCCCCAGTGTTACCCACCCCTTTAGAGCATTGAGTGAGCGCTCTATTTCCAGTTTAATTTGCAGGGCAATGTTGACGCCGGGCACTTGTCGCTCAATGACGCGATTAGAGAGTTCTTGAAGTTCTGTACTGCGTTGTAAATTAATGACTACGATCACCGCTAGAATTGCGATGGCTACGGCATAGCCGAGTGAGATTTTAACGGCGAGTGAATTCCAGTTCATTGTAATCTGTCCTGTTCCCAATCCTATGGGGGCTTGATACCTTTCCAGCTCACAGTATCGTCGCATCCGATATGCATGCCCGTCATCAATCCGCTTGCGAGCAATTACATTAGATTGAGTATAGACAGTAACTTTGTGAAAGCGATAAGTATATTTTTGTGACGTTAGGTTAGTGCTTTTGACTGATGTGGGGCAGCGATATGAGGGGGGACAGGCGGTGAAATAGAGGCCTGCCAGATAAAAATTACAAGCCGACGAAACTTTTATCTGGTTGTTATGTGCTGGTGGGTACTACTTACTTCTCGGAATAGGCGTCCGGTTTGTCGGTATGGGTGCTGAGTCGATCTAACGTACCAACATCCAGTACCGGGGAGGCGTCTATATGTTGCGCATCCATCATCTGGGCGACTCGTTGTAATGATGAGATGATCATAGTCTGCTCCCACTCATGCAGGTCGCCAAATTGACGAGTGAACTGATCTTGCAGAGGGATGGGGGCCTTTTTAAGCATCTCAGTTCCTGCATCAGTAAGGCGGGCATGTACTTTTCGTTTGTCTTCTTTTGAGCGCTCTCGGTAAACAAGCTCCCGCTTTTCCAATCGATCTAGAATCGTGGTAACCGTTGCTTGACTAAGGCTTATATCGTTTGCCAGTTCGCCAATAGTAACCTGGCCTTTGTCGCGAATACTTTGCAGCAGCAAAATTTGGGGTGCGGTTAGCCCGGTTGTTTTTGCCAGATATTTTGAGTGCAAATCGGTTGCTCTTATTACACGCCGTAATGCAATAAGTACGTCTTCGATGCGATCCAAATCGGTGCCCTTTTCTAACTGTATGAGAGGGGAAGTATAAACCGACTCGTCAGCTAATCCGATAGTTTTATTTAAGTAATCCATATTTCAGCAACGCACATAATCAAAAGGTGTATGGGTGGGGGTGGTTGATGTTCAGGTTTCCCCGTCTCTTTAGCAGCACTATGGCTGAAACAGTGATCTGACCAGTTAATTTAGACATCTATTAATAATCTGTATAAAAACTATACTGTACAATAATAATATTTAGTGTACGATATTTAGAGTACAAAGTAATAATTAGATTAAAACCCCTTTATCAGTTAATAAATATAATTTATCAGCCTTTTTAGCCATGTTTTACGTTGTTTTGTGTGATTTAAAATATAGACATATAAATAATAGAGTTGAATTTTAATTTTATTGAATAGGAGATAACTCGTTAATGATTGAATTAAGCCGCCCGGCTTCATGTGACGGAGCCGCGGTACATCGATTAGTTGGGCATTGCCCACCACTGGATAGCAACTCGATGTATTGCAATTTGCTGCAGGCGACACACTTTTCAGGAACCTCCGTTGCAGCAAAGTCGGCAGAAGAGTTGGTGGGGTTTGTATCTGGTTATCGAGTGCCAGAGCGATTGGATACCCTGTTTATATGGCAGGTTGCAGTGGGGGATAAAGCAAGAGGTCGAGGGTTGGCCACTAATATGCTGCAAAACATCCTTGGTCGCAAAGAGTGTGAGGGGGTCCGCTATATCGAAACCACCATTACCGAATCAAACCGCGCCTCATGGTCTTTGTTTGAGTGCCTGGCCTTAAAACTTAAGTGTGCACTAAACAGCTCGGTCATGTTTGATAAAACCCAGCATTTTGAGGGGGTTCACGACACCGAGATGTTGGTGAAAATCGGCCCTTTTGAACGAGAAACTCATTGCGAATAGCCAATTCGAACTTATTTTTTAACTAAGGAATTTCTGCTTAATGCTATCCCTACGTGAGGGTGAGGTGGGGGCAGACCCCGCGGGTCTGACCCCAAGTCCAATAACCTCTACGCGAGGGTGAAAGCATGTGAATGAGCCAGAATGAACCTCAATTCAGGAAGCTATCAGTGAAAATTTTTGAAGAGATTGAATCAGAAGTACAGAGTTATGCCCGCTCATTCCCCCGCATATTTAACAAGGCGAAGGGGGAGTTTCTCTACGATGAAGAAGGTAATGCATACCTGGACTTTCTGGCCGGTGCCGGTACGTTGAATTATGGCCATAATAATCCACTATTCAAGGAGACGTTACTCGACTATATCCATGCCGATGGAATCACTCATGGCCTTGATTTGCATACCAAAGCCAAGGGCGAGTTTATGGAAGCCTTTAATGAAAAAATTCTAAAACCGCGGCAGCTGGAGTATGTCATGCAGTTTACCGGCCCAACCGGCACTAACGCCGTTGAAGCCGCATTGAAACTGGCCCGAAACGTGACAGGGCGTGAAAATGTGATCGCCTTTACCAATGGCTTTCATGGTGTGAGTTTAGGTGCATTGGCTGCTACTGGTAACTCTCATCACCGTGGTGCTGCAGGCGTAAGTCTAAGCGGAACCAGCCGTATACCCTACGACGGTTATCTGGGGGATGATATTGATACCACCGCTTATCTTGATAAGGTGTTGTCAGACTCGAGTAGTGGGGTTGATAAACCGGCAGCGGTAATTGTTGAAACCGTACAAGGTGAGGGCGGAATTAACGTGGCCAGCGTTGAATGGTTAAGGAATCTCGATGCGGTATGTAAAAAGCATGAGGTACTGCTGATTGTTGATGACATTCACTATGCGGAAGGGCATCACGGCGATCTTCTGGCCGTTGTTGGTAATGGCCGTGTCTCCCGGGAACGCCCACTTGCCGGCGGCGGTGGTGTCGGGCGCGTTCCACTGGAGTTCGACGTCGAACGGCTGGGGAACGAAGGGCTGCCCCAGCGATGCAGGCTTCTGGAGTCGCACGAAGAGGTTTGTGTTCGTGTTGACGTTGGCCCAGTTGCTGTTGGCCGAGTCGATGCCGAGCACCACGTTCTTCGCGTACACCCGGACACCGTCGAAGACAGGATTGTTGTCCTCCAGGTTCAGCCGCGTGCTCCCGAGTACCGGGTAGTACTTGTAGGAGACTGCGAATGATTCGCCTGCTGGGAGCGACCCGGCGCTCGTGCCCTTGAT
>JBFKTM010000212.1:0-5812 GCA_041636295.1 Oleiphilaceae bacterium | reverse complement strand
CATGACGACGCTTATTTAAAATTTCGTTACGTTGACCTTCCAACGGCAAGCCATTGATTTCAACAACGTTGTCCAGCATACGCGTAAAGATCGCAACGACTTTGCGGTATTTATCAAAATTAAAGGTCGCTTGATCGGTAAACGGCTTTTCAATAAATTTAGTCAGGTTAATCGAGCCCAACAAACAGCTGCCATAAGGTGGAAGTGGCTGCTCTCCACAAGGGTTGGTCGCACGAATGTTTTCGCAGAACCAGTTGTTGTTCATCTCATTAACTTTATCAATCAGTATAAAGCCAGGTTCAGCAAAGTCGTAGGTCGACGTCATGATGCTGTCCCAGATAAAGCGCGCTTTAACTGTGCTATATATACGGCAGGCAACAAGTCCTTGTGGATTGGTTACGTACTCTTCTTTTACCGGGAATTCACGGTACACAAACTTGCTGGCGTCAGTTAAATCCAGGTTATCTTCATCGACCTCTTCTTGTGTTACCGGGAAAGAGAGGTTCCAGTCTGCATCCTCTTTAACGGCTTTAATGAAGTCTTCGGTGATTAACAGTGACAGATTAAACTGGCGTAACCGGCCATCTTCACGTTTTGCCCGGATAAAATCGAGTACATCTGGGTGGTGTACGTCAAATGTAGCCATCTGAGCGCCACGTCGACCACCGGCTGATGAGACGGTAAAGCACATTTTATCGAAGATATCCATGAAGGATAGGGGGCCAGAAGTCGTTGCGCCGGCACCGGCCACGTATGCTCCTTTAGGGCGTAGTGTGGAAAACTCATAACCGATACCACAGCCTGCTTTCAAGGTAAGGCCAGCTTCATGGTTTTTGAATAAGATATCATCCATGGAGTCAAACACGATACCCGATACGGTACAGTTAATGGTAGAGGTGGCTGGTTTGTGTTCACCTGCACCGGCGTTAGACATGATGCGACCGGCTGGAATAGCGCCGTGCTCTAACGCCCAAATAAAGTCTTTGTAAACCTTGTCACGGTTCTTTTTGTTTTCTACTTCGGCTAATGCTTTGGCTACGCGAGTATAAGTGTCGTTGATGTTGCTATCGACCGGATCACCATTTTTGGTTTTGAGTTGATACTTAGTGCTCCAGATATCCAGTGAAGCGTCTTGCATTGGAATGGGGGTGGTGATTGGTTCAACTTTCGCGTTCATTTTAGCCCTCGGACGACAAAGTGGTTGTTTTATCTCTATATGGGTGCTCTATATGTAGTGTTAGTTGTCACTAACGGGGGAGCCCTATATTTATTCGTTCTTTTATTTTCTTACACGTAAAAAACAAAATAAGCTTGTCATTTAAAGCGTATTATGCATTTGGGTGATACCAGCGTTGTAACTTAAATACGGAACCAGGAGGTTGTTTTTCTTGTTCTTCAGTAAAAGGGTGGCAACCCAATATGTCCGCTTTAGATGGGGTGAGTATAACACTATATAGTGTTTTGTGAAGATTGATTTTTTGTAAATTACATGGTATGGCAGGTGGAATAAGAGGGGGCGAATTGGTAAAAAGGTAGTATTTTCGGGGAGGTAGGCCATTTAAGCAGGTATAGGCCCAGAAGTAAAAAATCATAAAAAAACACGCCGACGCCAAAATTCGTATAACACTACATATAGTGTATCGTGCTTGTGGGCTCTCAATAGAAAATAGTGTATGAATAGACGGGAGGCATTAAATTGTCATCATCGAGCGTATGAATATAAATAATTAGCCACCACTGTCATTTTTATCCACTAAATGTGTACAGGCGCACAAAAATGTAATGGATTGGTCATTTATTATTCATATAAATCAGGTATTCTCTCTTTATATTTTCGAATACGAATAATTGAATTCGTTAGATTCTGGAAATAGTCGGTAGATATAACAATAACTTCGGAAACATTGACCGAGGAACACTAATAATCAACAACAACAATAATAGATTAAAGGTTTTAACTATGATTAAGAATACGATAGCTGCACTTGCCGCATCAGCCCTGATGCTGCCCTCAATAGAAGCCTACGCCTGGAAACAAGATACCCATCGACAGATTGTTGTAGATGCGGTTAATTATATGAAGGCGAACCCTGATACCACCGAGTTTAACCGTTTAGCGGCGGTAGCGAGTGCATCTGGCTACACCCTTGAACAGTTTGCATTGGTACTTGGGCAAGGTGCCTATGATGTTGATGATTTTGAAGATACGTTTATCTGCGGTGCTGTAACAGGTGATTGTCAGCTGGCTCCGGTATGGGGTGCGGGCGCTTCCATTGTTAAATATACCTCTTATTGGCATTTCCAGAATCATACTCAGGGTGGTGATGCTCACGGAAATGACTTGGGCGGTTATAACTACGATAAGTTAACCGTTTGGGGTGCAATCGACAATATGGCGGCAACCTGGTTGTACGGCGATCATATTGATGATGGCTGGGGTGGCATGCGAGGATGGTTTTGGAGTGAGAACAGTAAATATAACACCTATGGCATAACTGAAAGAAATTATCGCCATGAAGGCAGCTCATCCAAGTCAATGTATGCGGATTTTGAAAAAATACCGTTTCAGCCTATCGATAACCTGGGACAGTACTGGTATCAGCAGTTTGTTTCCCGTCCAACGGCTCAAACATTAGGTTTTGTATTACATACAACAGATTTGTTGCAGCCTCATCACACCTGGACTACTTCAGACCTTAACCACTCGGGCTGGGAGTCGTGGGTGGCAGATTACTACTTTAGCGAGAATCTAAACGACTTCAATAAAGTAAAAACGGCATTGAATGACTTTACGCCAATCCCAGAGGGATCTAATGATATTAGACCTCTATTGACTGAAGGCGGCGCATTTTCCTATTCAAATGGTGGAATGGTATTAAGCAGCCAAAACCATAGTGATCGGCTACAGGTCGCTGAGCAAACAGTACCTCATGCCATTGCCATGGTTGTACACATTCTTAACCATGCTGCAAAACGATTTTAATCGGTAAGATCGTTGTCAAAAAGCTATTAGCTTTCCCCCGGTAACAGGGATGTGCCGGGGTTTTAAGCGGTTAGCATGAATGATTAAATCGGTTTAGATTATTATTTAATCAAATTGCACTTATCTATTTATCAGACAGTGATTCATTATGAAGTTGTTCTCTGTAATCAGCGCCCTTCTTATCGTCGGTATTGGGTTGATAGCCTCTAAAGCCAATGCTGTTGCGACCATTAATAGTCCTAATACCGTGGCTATGGTTAACAACTTTGCATTGCCAAAAGCCAGTGTCGATCTCCTTTACGAAAGTGTCTCCCAGGGTAAGCGTCCCATGCGTTACCGAGACCTGGTCAATGGATTGATTGAAAACCGGCTGTTGGCTGAATATGCGGAAAAAACGTTGGGCATGGAGACGTTAATGAGTAATACCTCCGTTGGTTTTCCAATCAGTACCTATTTGGAAGATCAATATGTTGGATTGATTCAGGCCTCCTATCATCAGTCATTATCGATGTATATAAAAAATAATCTCGGTGAAACGCCAGACGTCATTACCACTCGCTATCTAAATGAAAAAGTAGAGGCTATCCAGCGAATTCTTGATATCGGGAATCGTATGGAGTACCAGTTGACCGATGCGCAGACAGACAGCGCCAAGCAACTGGTTATCGCACAGTATCAGTTGCCTGATGAGCAGCCGCAATCTGTTACGCTGTATGACGTCTACCATCGCCAGAATATTCAGGGGCGCATCAGCATCCACCAATTGAATATGGACTTTATATCTGCACAAATCAGTCAGTTGGTTTCACTGAAAACCGTTAGCTGGTGGGCGGAAAAGCAATCGGGTCTTAAACAGAGTGATATTGAAGCGTTGAAGCGCTTTATTGCTGATCGGCACTACAAACAGAAGGTGATTAATTATCACGGCATGAACACAGATATTCATGATGATAATCCTGCCCTGGAAAAAGCATTCAAAGAGGTTAGTCAGGCAGAAATAGATCAGTACTACAAAAAAAATAAAGATAAGTTCCGACACATCGACTATGTAGATGCCCGCCATATCCGTTTGGCAGATCTCGAAAGCGCACAAAAAGTTCAGGCTGAACTTGAGGGAGGCATGGATTTCTCTGAAGCGGCTGCAAACTATTCAATTGCCCCCAGCAAATCAGCCACCCCGCCAGGGAGTATAGGGCGCTTGAAGGGGAATGATGGTGGTAGTGAATGGTCTAAAAGTGCCGTATTCGCCTTAAAGAAAGGCATTATTTCCCGTCCCATTCGTTCACCACAAGCCGACGGTAAAACAGTCTACTGGGAGATTTTTCTGGTTGATGAGCGAAAAGAGGGTTATCTCGATGCCAAGAGCGAAACAGTGCGTTACCTGGCAGGCAAGGAGATTGCCCGAAATAAACTGGAGCAACGCTTCTTAGAGACCCGAAAATCGTTGTTTAAGAAGGCGGATATTAAGTTAAATACCGATTTGATGAAGCAGTAAGGTGGCACTAGTTCCGTTGCATTAGTACCGTTGTATTCGTACCGATGTATTGGTACAGAGGCTACCCAGTTCTATAGCTGTAATTTGATTGCAAACGTTTGTTAAAAAACGGTTGCATGATAAATGGAGCTCAATTCTTGAGCCCTGAAAAGGATATTCTTTAGACATAAAGTAAGCCACCCGTCGTTGGCTAGGTTAAGAAATTAAAAAAATATCTCAAGGGCAACATTAAAAATGGTTAAAAAAATAATTGTGGCATTGGGGGCTACCGGTGCAATATTGGCCGCTACTGAAGCCTCAGCCTGGAGCCAGGAAACCCACCGCCGAATCGTAATAGACGCTGTTAACTACATGAAGGCGAATCCGTCTACCACTGAGTACAGTCGTATTGCCGCCGCGGCTGCAGCCGCAGGTTATACCGTTGATCAGTTTGCACAAGTTCTCGGCCAGGGAGCTTACGACGTCGATGACTTCGAAGATACCTACCTTTGTGGCGCGACAACGGGTAACTGCCAGGTAGCACCGGTATGGGGCGCTGGTAGCTCAATAGTCAAATACACCTCCTATTGGCACTTCCAGAACCATACACAGGGTACTGATGCCCACGGTAATGACTTGGGTGGATACAACTATCAGAAGCTGACCGTGTGGGGGGCTATAGATAACATGGCTGCATCCTGGTTGTATGGCGATTACCTGGATGATGGTAAGCGTGGATTGACAGGTTGGTGGGGGCGTGACAGCAGCAAATATAACTCTTACGACATTACGGAAAAGAACTATCGTCATGAGGGCTCTTCAAGTCGCTCAATGTATGATGATTTTGAAGATTCACCATTCCAGCCGATCGATAATCTGGGACATTACTGGTATTCGCAATTCCTGGCGCAGCCAACCGCTCAAACGCTGGGCTTTGTGCTTCACACCACAGACTTGTTACAGCCTCACCACACATGGACCACGTCAGATCTTAACCACTCTGGCTGGGAAGGCTGGGTAAATGATTACTACTACAGTGAAAACCTCAATGATTACAGCAAGGTTTCTGTAGCTCTGAACAGCTTTACCCCACTTGCAGACAGTGCCACTGATATTCGTCCATTACTAACGGAAGGGGGAGCTTTCTCCTATTCAAACGGCGGTATCGTATTGAGTAGCGAAAACCACAGTGATCGGGTACAGGTAGCGGAGCAGACCATACCTCATGCGATTGCGATGGTTGTTCATATTTTAAATCATGCCGCGAAGCGGTTTTGATTTGATTGATTAGTTAGTGCCTGTCCAAAAGCACGATAAATCTCCCGTCGTCATCCTGTGACTTGATCACAGGATCT
>JBFKTM010000211.1:0-5836 GCA_041636295.1 Oleiphilaceae bacterium | reverse complement strand
GTCTCGGTAATAAATTTCTTGAGCCCGACTAGGAAGACTTAACATGCGATTAGTAGCCAATGGTTCGAACTCACCGCTTCGTTTCAGGTCATCTGCGACAATCTTTTGAATATCTTCAGGTATTGCGTTAGTCCCTTTATTGGCAAACGGCACGATTGCGATAGGAATCGCCGAATCAGCCCCCTGAGTAACAATGATCGTCAGCTCCGCAGTTGAGAGTCTGGAAACTAACAACAAAGCAGACAACAATATATAATTAAATACGCGGTGATTTTGCAAAACTAACCTTCCTGATGGACAAACAGCATCGTAAACTGCCTAAAGTTATTCTCAAATATTTTACTATTAGAAGGAACCGGATACTGTGAAATAGACTTCGCAGCACTCAATGCAGAGTTATCATATGCCACATTCCCGCTACTCTTAAATATTTCCACTCGATTCAACTCCCCCGTTGGAAACAGGTACAACCTCAGCCCTACCGTCATACCCACTTTTGCCGATGAAGGCTTATGCCATTGGCGGGTAATCTTTGCCAAGATCAACGCCTTAAATCGATCCACCTCACTCATTTCAGCAATACGATCCGCTTCAAACTGCGCCTGTTCGAGCTGCTCCTGCGCTATTCTCTGCTGCTCTAACCGTTTCGCCTCAAGCTCCAGCTGGCGCTGTTGTTCTGCTTTGAGCATCATCTCCTGCAGCTGTCGCTCACGCGCTTTTTGTTGCTCTGCTTCAAGCCGCTCTTTTTCTGCCTTTAATTTCTTCGCTTCTTGTTTTTTCTTTTCAGCTTCAAGTTTTTTTATTTCTTCCCGCTTTTTTAACGCTTCAAGTTTTCGCTGCTCTTCCTTTTTCTTTAAAAGGGCTTTCTTGCGAGCCTCCTCGTCCTGTCTTTTTTTCTCCTGGACGCGTTTTTTTTCCAACTCTTTTTTCTTGCGAAGCTCCTCTTTTTTTCGCTTTAACGCCTGCTCTTTCTTCTTTATTTCGTCTTGCTTACGTTTCTTTTCTGCAGCCTTTTGGTCTTCTTCGCGTTGTTTTTTAACTGTCAGCGCCTCAATTGTCGATGCATCGACCACCACCGTATTAATATGACGAGGAGCCGCGATAGGCTTAACATCTGCCTTTGAGTGCCAACCAATGCTCAGCGCCAATATCACAGCGGCATGCAAAGCCAATGCGTAAGCGATGGAGCGGCGATAAGTAACATCAAGCTTACCCCACCCTTTTCGAAGCGACATTACCGCCATTTTTTTCCAGTTATCGATCTGGCCCTTCATGGGTTTTCAGTCACCAATCCCACACTATCCGCCCCGGACTGCTGCAGTGCTGCCATTAGCTCCACAATAACCCCATACTCCACATGGCGATCACCACGTACCAGAACACTTACTTTTGGGTTCTGCTTTAATATAACCGACACCTTTTGTTGCAGTGCATCCAGCTCCATCGGCTTTCCAGTATCATCTCCAATTTCGAGATAATAGGCTGCATTGGAATCGACTGACACAATCAAAGGCTCTTGATCTTTTTGCAGGCTAACCGGGTCAGACTCAACCTCAGGTAAATCAACTCTGACCCCCTGAGTCAGCATTGGCGCCGTCACCATAAAGATAATCAGCAGCACCAACATTACATCAATGTACGGTACCACATTAATCTCAGACATTGGCTTTCTAGAAGATTTAGCCATCACACACCTGTCATAGAGTTCAAATTAATCATGCTAAAGTCACGTTCACGACTTTGCCATCAGGCATGAACGGTTCGGTGTAGTATGCTGGAAAACTCCTCAGAAAAGGTTTCATAGGCTCCAGCCAACGCATCTGCTCGTGCAGCATAACGGTTATAGGCGATGACGGCAGGGATTGCCGCAAACAGCCCCATCGCGGTGGCCACCAAAGCTTCAGATATGCCTGGGGCAACCGTCGCCAGCGTTGCCTGCTGAACCTGCGCCAAACCTCTAAACGAGTTCATAATCCCCCAAACCGTACCAAATAACCCTATATACGGACTGGTGGAGCCAACCGTTGCTAAAAATGGCAGGTGGGCATCGAGGTAGTCACTCTCTCTGGAAACCGCTACGCGCATAGCACGCTGCGTCCCCTCCATAATCGCATCAGGGTCAGCACTGCCCTGCTGACGCAATCGCGTAAATTCGTTAAAGCCAGCTTTAAAGATGTTTTCTAACCCACTCCGTTGAGAACCGCTTGAATTTAGCTCCTTATATAGCTGATTTAAGTCCATACCCGACCAGAAGCGCTCCTCGAACACCAATTGAGCTTGTCTGGCCTGCTTAAAAATCGCGCCACGCTGAAAAATAATAATCCACGAAAGCACCGATGCGGCAAACAGTAATAACATTACCAACTGAACGACAAAACTCGCATTGGCAATGAGGCTCCATATAGATAGCTGCTCTTCCACTAAATATCTCCAGATTAACTAAATTCAGTTCGCGCCCAGGGCACGCGTTAAATTTTCACCCAAGGGTCGCGGCTTTCCACTATCCAGCGAAACACAGGCTACTTTTACCGTTGCATGAACAAGAGAAGCCCCATGCTCATCTTTGACATATTGCTCAAACAGGATATAAGTCTTACCTATTTTTTCAATGCTTGCGGTGGCCTCGATCAGGTCATCCAGCTTTGCAGGCTTAAGGTATTTTACTTCAAGACTATGAACAACATAATTAATGTTTTCACGCATGCCTGCGCGTAACTCTACGCCGAGCTTACGAATATACTCCGTTCTGGCCCGCTCCATATATTTTAAGTAGTTGGCGTAAAAAACAATCCCGCCAGCGTCGGTATCTTCTATATAGACACGTATAGGCAGGTTGAAAGGCTGTTTTGCACTACACTGCTGCGTATTATTTTCCATGCTACTGACAATCCGGCGCCGTGAGGCCGAAGTGTAACCAGGCACTTTTTGTTACCATGCGTCCACGAGGTGTTCTAACAATATAACCTTGCTGAATCAGATAAGGCTCCAGGACATCCTCAATCGTCCCGCGCTCCTCACTAATGGCTGCCGCCATACTATCCACGCCCACAGGTCCACCATCAAATTTTTCCATCATGGTTATCAATAATCGTCGGTCCATATGATCAAAACCTTGATTATCCACTTTTAGCAAGTTTAAAGCCTGGTCAGCAACGGTTTCACTGATCACACCATCCGACTTTACTTGTGCATAATCTCTAACCCGTCTTAACAAGCGATTCGCAATACGCGGCGTCCCCCTGGAACGTCGTGCAATTTCATGAGCGCCCTCTGGCTCAATTTGCAAGCCCAGCATTTTCGCAGATCGCATCACAATATGGGTTAAGTCTTTAGTATTGTAGAACTCCAAGCGCTGAACGATTCCAAAACGATCACGCAGTGGAGATGTCAGCAACCCCGCTCGTGTCGTTGCCCCTACTAACGTAAAAGGCGGTAATTCCAACTTTATTGAGCGCGCTGCAGGCCCCTCTCCAATCATAATATCCAACTGATAGTCTTCCATCGCCGGATACAGCACCTCTTCAACGGATGCATTGAGGCGATGAATCTCGTCGATAAAAAGGACATCGCCTTCTTCAAGGTTAGTCAGCATCGCAGCAAGATCTCCCGCCTTCTCCAACACAGGGCCTGAGGTCGTCTTGATAGAGCCGCCCATTTCATTGGCAATAATGTAGGCCAGCGTTGTTTTACCAAGCCCAGGAGGACCGAAAATCAAAACGTGATCCAGTGCTTCTTGTCTCGCTTTGGCCGCACCAATAAAAATATCCATCTGCTCCGAGACAGTCGGCTGACCAATATAGTCTGATAGTTTTGCAGGCCTGATCGCCCTGTCCTGACTTTCCTCATATTGGACGGGAGCACCTGATACAAGTCGATCTTCTTCGATCATTGGTCAACCTTACTTTGCTTAGTTTAACTGTCACTATTTATAGAGTGTGTGTTTATTTGACGTCCGGCTATACAACGCTTCGCGATGGAGCAACGCTAACGTCAGCGGGGCTATCCCTTGACCATGCCCTTTAACGCTAGACGGATAACCTCTCCACTATTTAACCCTTCGGCATCAATCGCATTGACTGCCTTACTAGCCTCTTGCGGTTTATAGCCTAGCGTAATCAACGCGGACTCAGCCTCTTCTATAACATTTGACAGGGCATCTTGTGGCACAACAACTTCTGTATCAAGCAGATCAGCTTCCGGCCCCCCCCAGTCTTTAACCTTATCCCGCATTTCAACCAACAACCGCTCTGCCGTTTTCTTTCCGACGCCAGGCAATTTAACCAGCGTCGCAATATCATTATCTCGAACACAGCGCGCTAATTGGGCCGAATCAAAACCAGATAAGATTGTAAGGGCAAGTTTAGGGCCTACACCATTAATTTTTATTAACAAACGAAATAGGTCACGATCCTTAACCGTGGCAAAACCGTAAAGCAATTGGGCATCTTCTCGAACAACTAAATGCGTATGGAGCACGATACTCTGATTCAATTCAGTAAGCGCAAATGCTGTTGAGAAAGGAACCTCGACTTCGTACCCCACTCCATTTACGTCAACCAACAACAGTGAAGGCTGCTTTTCTAACAGTTTCCCACTTATTCTACCGATCAATTGTTTTTCCTCATCTTATTCTACCGCGACGACTAGAGGTTGCACCTGCAATTCGAATTAATCCCTGACACGTATGGGCGTGGCACAGTGCGATGGCCAGCGCATCAGCCGCATCCGACTGAGGCTTACCCGGTAACACCAGCAAAGACTGCACCATATGCTGAACCTGGGATTTTTCCGCCCCCCCATTACCAACGACAGACTGCTTTACTTTTCGCGCGGAATACTCCGAAACCGCCAACCCCTGTGTTACCGCAGCCACAATAGCAGCTCCCCTAGCCTGCCCCAATTTAAGCGCAGAGTCAGCATTACGCGCCATAAACACTTCCTCTATAGCAAATTCCTGGGGACACCATCGCTCAATGATTTCGGTCACCCCATCGAAAATTTGCTTAAGTTTTTCTGGAAGAGGTGCATCGCTCATGCGAATACAACCACTGGAAATATATTCTGACCGGCCTTGCGCAAAATTGATCACACCATATCCGGTTACTCGGGACCCCGGATCGATTCCTAATATAATGGCCATAGTCTATTTGAGGCAGCTTGTGATTAGTGGATATAAAAAAAGCGGTCACTGGATAGCATGCTATACCAATAGACCGCCTTTCGAAAGTGTTGGATAGGTAAACTAGCCGACCTGCAATTGCTCCATTACCTCAGCCGATATCTCAGCGTTAGAGTATACATTTTGAACATCATCCAGATCTTCAAGTGCATCAACCAGTCGCAACACCTTTTCAGCGCCGTCCACATCCAGCTCAACAGCAGTAGAGGGAACCATCGCAATCTCACTGTTTTCAGCCTGCAATCCCGCAGCGACCAACGCATCCTTAACTTTCAAGTACGCTTCCGGCGAAGTAATAACGTCCATACTACCTCGATTATCAGTGACCACATCGTCAGCACCTGCTTCAAGTGCGATCTCCATAATCTGATCTTCATCAGCTCCAGGAGCAAAGCTAATCGAACCCTGTTTCGAAAAAAGATAAGCTACTGAGCCATCTGTTCCCAAATTACCGCCTGCCTTGTTAAATGCGTGACGCACTTCGGCGACGGTGCGGTTTCGGTTATCCGTCATAGACTCAATCAAAATAGCAACACCACCCGGACCATACCCCTCATAGGTTAGCTCGTCGTAGTTATCACCTTCACCACCACCGGCACCCCGCTGAATGGCTTTGTCTATGGTGTCTCGCTTCATGTTTGCACCCAGTGCCTTATC
>JBFKTM010000210.1:0-5841 GCA_041636295.1 Oleiphilaceae bacterium | reverse complement strand
TCATTATCATTTAAGCCTGGTAAGGTTGCGTCCATAGCAAATAAACTCATTACAAGTTATTTCTTAAAATTGATGGCTTCCCTGGATGGCGTTATCGCTTGTACACTGCCTACCGTTTAGGATAAGGGGTTCCTATTGGGAAATACAGTCGCAATACGTTATATTGACCGGCAATTGCTCCACTGTTTTTTTGTTAAATGTGGCAACATAACTTTTTAGGGCACATTTTCGTAGTACATTACAAAGAGGTTGCTTTGGCAACAGGTGTAAAGCGCAAAGCGCTAACCAAATATCTAACGGGTTATGCGGAAGCCGAGACTCAGTGGGTCAGTGGTATTGAGGAACAGTATGATCACGTGTTGATTATTCCAGCGTTCGATGAGTCTTTTTCAGCTTTATCCGGGTTGATCAATCGTACCTACGATGGTGCAAAAATCCTTTTTATTGCAGTGGTCAACTGCCCGGAACAAAACGATGGTCATCAACTGCAGGCGACCCAGCGAACAATTGAACTTTGGCAACAACTATGTAGTTCGATGGACAAAACCTGGGAGCGAGAGAATCTTTTTTACGCTAATACGCCCGTTGGTCATGGACTAATTGCCGTAGACCGTTGTCGTGATGGCAAGCGTATACCGAAAAAGCAGGGCGTGGGACTGGCACGTAAAATCGGTGCCGATATTGGTTGTCGTTTGATTTCAGAGGGGACGGTACAGTCACCCTGGATACACTCAACTGATGCGGATGTCTGCTTGCCTGAGAGCTACTTCACAGGTCCCCAAGCGTTGCTCCATGAAAAAACAGGCCAGTCAGAAACTGCGTTAGTTTACCCGTTTGAGCACCATCCGGTGCCAGGTTACGAATTAGCCTGTGGCTTATATGACTTATCACTTAGATATTATGTGGAGAGTTTGCAGTGGGCAGGCTCACACTATGCCTATCATACTATTGGGAGTCTGATTGCCGTCCATTATGAGGCCTATGCCAAGGTAAGAGGGTTTCCCAAGAAGTCGGGGGGAGAAGACTTTTATCTGTTAAATAAACTTGCCAAGGTGGGGCGTGTGACCAGCTTAACGGCACCCATTGTCAGCGTATCGGCAAGGCCAAGTCATCGCGTGCCATTCGGCACGGGGCCAGCCCTCAAGAAAATTGTTGATGTGGGGGATGGTATTAACGCCTACCCCTTTTATCATCCGACTATTTTTAAACACCTCAACGTTGTAATGACCTTGCTAAGCCACACATGGCATGCAGCGCAACAGCCAGCGATAGATTGTACTGCCGATATTTTTTCTGTAGCCATGTCAGTCAGGGGAGAGTTGTCTGACGGAGTTACCGCTTCAAATGGCCTTCCGACGATTACCGAACCCGTCATTGCAGCACTTGAATCGGTCGGCTTTTTAGCTGCCTGGAAACATGCGGTCGCCCATTCGAATAATCAGTCACAGTTTCACAAGCACCTGATTATCTGGTTTGATGCGTTTATTACGCTCAAGTTTGTTCACTTTCTGAGGGATAACCATTACCCTTCGATTACGTTGAGGGAGCTGGCGCAATACGCAGAGTATTTGAGTCCCGATGGGCATAACCGAATCAATACCCTGTTATCCATGTCGTTATGATCCCTGTGTCATTAAGAACAAACGCCTTATTAATGGATGAGTTTTACTTCAATGTTAAAAAATCTTATACCGTGGGAGTACAGGCTTTCAGCAGGCTATACCGTTCGTGGTTACCATACTGAAGTCACCGGTAAACCAGTTATCCACTTTATTCATGGGAATGGCTATTGTGGTTTGGTTTACGAAGAAATGCTGGCCCCTTTAACACGAGATTATGACCTCTTTATCAGTGATATTCAGGGGCATGGCGAGAGTGACGTGGGAGGGCATTATCGAGGCTGGAATCGCAATGCTGACTTTTGTGCCGAGGTATGGCAACACTATCAACCGTTACTCTGGCCTGACGTGCCATCGGTTGCACTGGGCCATAGTTATGGTGCGGTCACTTCAGCCTTGATGATGGCGAATCATAATGAATTGTTTAGTTATGGTGTGTTGTTAGACCCGGTATTTTTAAACAAGTCACTCATGAGACTGGTGGTATTGTCAGAGCCCTTTGGATTACTACACTTTTCGACGCTGGCCCGAAGAGCCAAAAGCAGGCGTAGCCACTGGAAAGACAAACAAGAGGCTTATGACTATTTTCACCAGCGAGGTATGTTTAAAGGGTGGGATGATCGTTGCTTGTGGTCATACATCAATCATGCCCTTAGAGAAACCTCACATGGGTTGAGCCTTAAATGCCCCCCGAGGCGAGAGTCTGCTATCTTTGCTTCTTTTCCTAAGCGATTATGGTCTTCGCTGGATCGACTCGATACTCGCACTCATATCTTTTATGGTGAGAGGACATACCCGTTTGTCAGTAAGTCAGCGGAAGTGTTACAAAAGACCAACTCTAACGTGACGGCTGAGGTTGTTCCGGGTAGACACTGCTTTATGCAGGAGCAGCCCGACCAAACAGCGGATCGAATACTTGAACTGCTTACCCGGAACCTTTAGATAGGTTCCGGGTGAATGGTTGAATGGTTGAATGGTTGAATATTCCTTACGCTATCAATTATCTCACGATGGATGCCGATAGAATTCTGGACTCGACTCGATAACCCTCCGGTAACTGATCAGCCACAGGGTCTTTAGACACCTGACTTCGACTTCTTGGCTTGATGGTTTGCTTTAATGACCAGCGCTTCTTGTTTTGAATTTTACCGGCGGTATCGATGAGCGAAGTTTCTATCTCAAGCCCGATAACGGAAATTTCACTGTGGTTTTCGGCATACACATACAACTGCCGATTCTTGTCGAGTTGATGTTTAATCTTAATATACTTTTCAGGGTTATCTGGCAGCTCTAATTTAGCCAACATCACTCGTGCATGTTGGCCATTGGCTCCTTCCGCCTGTGCAGCATTACCAAAGTGACGAATGGCATTGCGCTGGTCCCCTTGCTGCTGGGCAATGTTGCCAAGCCCCAACTCTGCGACAGAGGTAGGTAGCAGTTGGGCACTCCTGGCATAATCTTTCTTGGCTTGATCAAAATTTCCCAGCTTTTCGTTGGCCGTGCCTTTTTTCAAGTGGCTGGAAAACTGTTCAGGAAAAAGCGATACCGCTTTGTCATACTGTTTGAGTGCCAGGGAATCCTTGCTTTGTGCGCTGTAGATGTCGCCTTTTGTAGCGTAAAAGGAGGCTTCATTGGGCTCAATGGCTATCGCTTTCTCAATCTCAATCAAAGCCTGTGAATAGTCTTTCTTGGTTATCAATGCGGATGCTTTATCCTGTGCGTTATAGCCCTCTGTTTTACTTAACAGATATTTCATCTGTTTTTGAAATTCAGATTTACCCCGATAACTGCCGCTAGAAGGGTACTTCAGCACGGTCTCTCTATTGGCCTCTACGCGACTGGGTGACGGTGGGTGAGAGGCAAAAAGCCCCTGCAGCCAGTTAGATTGTTGGTTTTTTGAGAGTTCAACAAACAGCTGTTGTAGCTCAACGGCAGCGTTCAGGTCATAACCGGCCTTTGCCATATACTTCATACCATAGTGGTCTGACTCCAGCTCATGCTCCTGGCTATACTGAGCCATTGTTAAGCTGGCACCAAGCGTGGCTCCGCCGATAATGATGTCTTTGTAGTCATTCCCCTCTACAGCCATGCCAAGCCCCATCATTCCTGCCTGTACAATCATGCCTTGTTGCATTCGCTGTGCGCTGTGTCGGGCAGCCGCATGGACAATTTCATGACTCAAGACCGCAGCGAGTTGCGCTTCGTCCTGAAGCTTAACCAGCAACCCTCGGTTAAAAGCGATTTTTCCTGAGGGGAGGGCCCAGGCGTTTGGAACGGAATTGTTAAGGATTACGAATTCATAGGGGAGGTCAGGGCGGTCGCTAACTGCGGCCAGCTTTTTACCGACACTGGATATATAGAGCGTGAGTTCCGGGTCCAGGTAGTACAAGCCTCCTTGAGACTGTTGTGCAGGCTTGTATTGAGACTGCCCGATCTGAGCATCTTGATTCTCAGAAACGAACATTAACTGCTGTTCACCGGTGACCGGGTTAACAGCACAGGCGGTAGTGGTAATGGCCAGAACAAGAACAATAAAAAGTCTAAACATTGCTATCCCTAACTGATAATAAATTGAATATTGGGTTATTTTGACTAATTTGCGGTAGGTTCTGCAACCAGAGCTTGGTTCTTCGAGGGAATTTCATAACCTGCGTATGCCGCTGCGTAAAACATGAATTCATTGAAAGTCATTCATTAGAAGATTATAGTGCCCGCAGTTAACTTAGGTGGAGCTATGTTGTTAGTTAATCTATTCGATATTGCGGCCTTTGTCTGGTTTGTTTTTCTCTGGGCAGGGTATGGCTACTACGCTGAATACCGGGGTAAAAATCACCCCTCACTGTCAAGCACCCTGGACCTCTATCGAGGGGACTGGATGAGACGGGTGCTGATGCGAGAGAACCGGATTGCAGATGCATCGGTGTTAGGCAATCTAGAGCGGAACGGTGCTTTTTTTGCCTCCAGCAGTTTGCTTATCATGGCAGGTATCTTAACCGCATTGGGGTACGCCGATGAAGCCATGGCTGTTTTTCAGGGGATTCCCTTATTGTCGAATGACGGACGCCTGATGTGGGAGCTGAAGCTTGCGCTGTTACTGGTGGTTTTTATCTATTCGTTTTTTAAGTTTACCTGGTCAATGCGGCAGTATAATTTTTGCTCGGTACTGATTGGCAGCGCCCCCTTAAGTAATGAAGAAAAGGTAAGTCCGGCTGCTCGTAAGGCATTTGCCCATAGTGCGGCAGAAGTGGCCAATCTCGCTGGCGACACCTTTAACCTGGGGTTACGCTCTTACTATTATGCCTTGGCAGTATTGGCGTGGTTCATCCACCCCATCGCGTTTATTGTTGCCTCAACGGCGGTTGTCATTATTTTATACCAGCGAGAGTTTCATTCCAGGGCATTGACGGTGCTCCGTTCAGGGAAAGTGTTCGAAGATTTAAACTAGTCCTCGGTGCTAAGCCGAGGTCAATATCTTCAATGTATCGGATGTACGAATTATTGCATAACCGAAACTATGCTCGGGTTCGGTTATTGCCCAATAAAAACCTATTCTTGAGAAGTTGTAAGTTATGAAGAATGATCCGGTTTTGTTTGGTAGGGTGTCTCGATTTGTAGGGGCTCTGGCACAATGTGGTGAGCTCGGGATAAAACCCATTTCGGCCGTCACTAATGAACTGATTTTAGAGTTACCATACTCCGATGCCATTATCGGCGACCCTGGTACGGGGGTCATTCATGGTGGGGCCATCACCACATTAATGGATACTGCCTCGGGATCTGTCGTTATCTGTGCATTGCCAGAGTTTGAGCTTTGTCCAACCCTGGACCTTCGTGTGGACTATATGCACTCGGCTGAACCAGGAAAGCCGGTTTATGCCAAGGCAACCTGTTATAAAGTGACGAAGAATATTATCTTTACCCGGTGTTTAGCCTATCAGGCGTCGGACGAAGAGCCGGTGGCTCAATGTGTTGCCACATTTATGCGAATTGGGGCTGAGGCTACACCATTAGCATTTCGAACCATGATTGTTGGGGAAGAGACTGGCTCAGATCGTAAAGAGGAGCGTGTGTAATGGAATTAAGAGCGTTGATTGCCAAAGCCCATGAAACCGGTGACTATTCAGAACTGATCTCAACCATCCCTTATGCGGTTACCATCGGTGTCGAATGTGAGCGATTTGGCGATGAGGTGCTGTTCAAGCTACCCCCTAAGAAAAGCAAT
>JBFKTM010000209.1:0-5845 GCA_041636295.1 Oleiphilaceae bacterium | reverse complement strand
GTCGAGAGTGCCGGCTATAATGCTAAAAGTACCAAGGGCCATTCTGAGGATGAACGGCTTGATCAGAAAGAGGCTGAAGACCTCGCCTACTATAAACGACTCATGCGGGAAATGACGATAGCCTTGGCATTGGGCATCCCCTTAATGGCCTACAGTTTAATTGTTGGTGAAATGACGGTGACTACCACCGCCGAGCGGCTGGTATGGTTAATTGTTGGTTTATTGACGGCAGGCGTGATGGTGTTTTCAGGCAAGCACTTCTATGTCGGGGCCTGGAAATCTTTCTGGAATCACAGCGCCAATATGGACACCCTGATCGCTCTGGGGACCGGAACCGCGTGGCTATATTCAATGGTGGTGGTTTTCTTCCCCTATGCGGTGCCTGATATGGCTCGACATGTCTACTTCGAGGCTACTGCCATGATTATCGGCCTAATTGACCTCGGGCTGGCTCTGGAGTTAAAAGCCAGGGGGAGAACGTCACAGGCTATTAAACGCCTTATCGGTCTGCAAGCGAAAACGGCCAGGGTCGTTCGCGATGGTCATGAAGTGGATATTGCCATTGAGCAGGTGCTGCTCAATGACCTCGTGCGGGTACGACCTGGCGAGAAAATCCCGGTTGATGGGGTGGTGGTTGAAGGCCATACCGCCGTTGATGAATCGATGCTGACCGGTGAGCCTATGCCGGTGGAGAAACGAGAGGGCGACGAAATAGTCGCCGGCACGTTAAATAAAACCGGCTCGGTGGTTTTTAAGGCGACGCGTGTTGGCAAAGACACGGCACTGGCCCAAATTATTAATATGGTTAAGCGAGCCCAGAACTCGAAACCGCCCATTGGGCGTATGGCAGATGTCATTTCAGCCTATTTTGTGCCAGTCGTTATGATTATTTCAGTGTTGAGTGCGTTGGTCTGGTTAAATTTCGGGCCTGACCCTGCGGTGGCATTTGCCATGGTTTCTGCTACTACCGTCTTAATCATTGCGTGCCCTTGTGCATTAGGGCTGGCAACACCGATGTCGGTGATGGTCGGGGTCGGTAAGGCGGCGGAAGCGGGTGTATTGATTCGTAATGGCGAGGCCTTGCAAACCGCTTCGAAAATTACCGCGATGGTGCTTGATAAAACCGGCACTATTACGCTGGGGGCACCCAAAGTCACTGACATTGTCGCGGTGAATAAGGGGAGCGAAGATGAAGTGCTGCAGTTGTCTGCCAGTTTGGAGTCTGGCTCGGAGCACCCTCTGGCGTTGGCCATTGTGGAATCGGCCCAGGAGCGTGGCCTGTCACTTGATAAAGTCGAATCCTTCAACGCAATTGCCGGTCATGGGGTTGAAGCGACAGTTGCGGGTAAATCGCTGCTGTTTGGCAACGAAAAGCTTATGCGAGAGCGAAATATTGACGTGGGGATTTACCAGGCACACGCACAAGACCTGGCAAGAGAGGCCAAAACGCCCATGTATTTTGCCATCGACAATCAGTTTGCCGCGATAATTGCCGTGGCCGATCCCATCAAAGAAGACTCCATCGAGGCTATTAAGCGCCTTCAACACAATGGTATTCGAGTGGTAATGCTGACAGGGGATAACCGTGCCACAGCGCAGGCTGTTGCCAGTAAAGTGGGTATTACTGAGTTTTTTGCCGAAGTACTGCCGGAAGACAAGTCCAAAAAAGTGGCGGAACTTCAGATGGAAGGCGAGATCGTCGGCATGACCGGCGACGGTATCAACGATGCGCCAGCCTTGGCACTGGCCAATGTCGGCTTTGCCATTGGTACAGGTACTGACGTGGCGATTGAGAGCGCTGATATTACGTTGATGCGAGGCTCGCTGCATGGTTTGGCCGATGCCATTGCGGTCAGTAAAGCGACGCTACGCAACATCAAACAGAACCTGTTTGGTGCCTTTATTTACAACGTGGCAGGGGTCCCGTTTGCGGCGGGTGTGTTGTATCCGTTTTTCGGTTTATTGCTAAGTCCGGTGATTGCCGGTGCCGCCATGGCGTTTTCGTCGGTCACGGTAGTAACCAATGCTAACCGACTCCGTTTCTTTAAAGCCCAGGAACACTAACCAAAAGGAGCACTCGCTATGTTGATAATTAACAGTTTAGGCATATTACTCATTGTCGGTATTGTCTGGTGGTTTTGGTTGTATAAGCCCGCCGAAGTTAGTGCGGCTGAGGGTGTCATAACCGTAATCGTAGAAAACGGTACCTATCAACCGTCGCATATTCGTTTGGCTGCAGACCTGCCCGCTACTATTCGGTTTCAACGAAAAGATGCGTCTCCTTGTGCTGCAACGGTGGTGTTTCCTGACTTTGATATCAGTGAGGAGTTGCCCCTCAATAAAGATAAAGAGATTGAGCTGCCAGCCATGAGTTCGGGGAAATACCCTTTTAGCTGCCAGATGCAGATGTATCGGGGCGAGCTGATTGTGGGTAATAACGAGTAATTTGGGAGGAATACATCATGGCTTCAAAACCCTCGTTTTGGTTCAGCCCAAAGGGCATTGCAGCACTGGGGCTTATTGGGGCGGTTAGTTACTTTTTGCTGATGGAGCATCGCCAGCACCTGTTTGACTACCTGCCTATTTTGATACTACTGGCATGCCCATTGATGCATCTGTTTATGCATGGCGGCCATGGAGGGCACGGAGGCCATACAGGGCATGGTGGACATCAGTCATCTGATAACAGTGTCAATATGGATGACTATCGTCGCGGATATGATGATGCCCTGAAAGAAACGAACAAAAAGCTGCCAGGCAAGGAGGATAATAATGCACGGTGAAAGTGGTTACGGATTATGGATGCTGGTCATACTTAACTCCGCAATTTTTATCTTTTTTGCATTCAGCTTCGTTAAACCCAGAACCAAAACGGACTGGCGCAGCCTGGGAGCCTTCTCCGCTTTTATCGTGGCACTGTTCACTGAAATGTACGGCTTTCCGTTGACGATCTATTTCTTATCGGGCTGGCTGACAGAAAAGTACCCAGACATCGATTTTTTTAACCATGATAACGGTCACTTGCTCCACACATTATTTGGCTTTGAGGGGAACCCTCATTGGGACCCGCTCCATATTCTGAGTAATGTGGTGATCATCTTGGGTTTCTTTCTGCTGTCCAGCGCCTGGAATGTGCTGCATCGAGCACAACAGTCCTTTGCACTGGCTAAGAGTGGCTGGTATGCACGTTGTCGACACCCGCAATATGTTGCGTTTGTCATGATCATGTTTGGTTTCCTGTTACAGTGGCCAACCCTCCCTACACTGGTGATGTTTCCCATTCTTGTTGTGGTGTATATCAAACTGGCGTTGCGGGAGGAGCAAATGGCGCTTCAGGAATTTGGCGATGAGTACCGGGAGTATGCGGCACATACACCGAGGTTTATCCCAAAATGGTCGAACAGTAACAATAAACAGGGAGCGCACGATGTCTAGTATCGATTTTAAAACGATTGCGCTGCCCGTTATCGCCATCTCAATGGCACTGATAATGGCAGCCTGCTCAGATCAAACGACTCCTTCAATAAACGCGCCAGACGAAAAAACAGGACGATGGTATTCGGAACAGCAAGTTGCATTGGGCAATGAAGTCTATGATGCCAATTGCATCAGTTGCCACAACCCCCGAGCAAGAGGCACCTTTAAATGGAAGCAGCCGCTGGAAGACGGCAGCTATCCACCACCGCCGTTAAACGGTTCAGCACATGCCTGGCACCACCCAATGTCGGTGTTATTGAAAACCATCAATGATGGCGGTATTCCCATGGGCGGAAAGATGCCACCGTTCAAAGATTTGCTGAACGATGAGGAGAAAATAGCCGTTATTGCTTATTTTCAGAGCTTCTGGACGGACGATATTTATAGTCGATGGCAGCAACGTAATCAGGCGCAATAGTGGTTTTGAACTAACGAATACAGGAGATAGTCATCATGAGCGACAAAGAACCCAAAGCCAGTGTTGATAAAACCTATTTGGTGAAACGTCATTTAAAGCTGGAAGGCGAAGGAGATATTCCCTGGGATCAGATTGAACAAGAAATTGATCAGCTAATGGGCATTGATGAAGTGCACCTGGTTAAGGAAAAGCACACCATCACGGTTGCTTATGACGCCTCTTATAAAAGTCTGGAGGATATTGAGCAACTATTGGATAAACATTTTATTCATACCGCAGAAGACTGGTGGACCCGCACGAAGAAGAGTTGGTATGAGTATACGGACGAAAACATCAAGGAGAATCTGAGCCACAAAGCCTGGTCTTGTCACTCAGGCTCCGACAAAAAACACCACCGTTAGGAGGGAGTATGAAATTCTGGCTGATAGGTATTTTAAGCGCTACGTTGCTAAGTGGCTGCAATGACTCCATGCACTCCAATATGATGAACAACGTTACTAAAGCAAACTATGGCAGCAATGGCGAGAGGATCTATTTCACAGGCCAGTCAGAATCTGGCACCGGAATTAGCGCCATCGGCGGTCATCACCATATGCAAATGCATGGCGGAGGTTGTGTAACTTGTCATGGCGCTGAACGAGAGGGAGGGGCGCGGATGTGGCCCTGGTTTTGGATTACCGCACCGGCATTAACGTCTGCAGCACTATTGGGAGATCATGAAAGTGATGGTCATAGTCATGCGGTATACGATGCGAATTCATTGAAACGGGCTATTACTGAGGGTATTAATCCGGCAGGTGAGGTGTTAAATGACCAGATGCCCAGGTGGCAACTATCAGAGCAGGATTTAGACGCACTGGTGCATTATCTATTAGACGGGCATGGTAACGACAGCCATTAACGGTTTTTATTACTACATTGAACGCATCAGGGGGCAATGATGACAAAAAGTGAGCCTGCAAAGCATGTACAAACTGTTCATTACCCCTGGTATGTAAAGCTATTTTTCTGGAATCAGAAAAGGCGTTATGGCCAGATTCTGGAGCCTGCCAAACTGTGGGGGCGAACCCCTAAAGTATTCGCTACGCTGGCGCTTTTATATGGTGCGATTGACCGTAAAACATCGCCTATTGAACCCTCGTTAAGGTCCCTTATAACCGTTCGGGTCTCGCAGATAAACTGGTGTAAATTTTGTATCGATATCAATTCGATGATGGTTTTAAAGCGTGGCAACAGCGAAGAAAAACTAGCTGAACTAGAGCGCTTTGAAGCGAGTACGCTGTTTTCTGACCGCGAAAAAGCCGCATTGCATTATGCAGAAGTGATGACGCTATCAGATCAACAGGTCACTGAGCAGGATCGTAACTGGCTGGCACAACACTTCTCAGAGGATGAAATTATTGAGTTAACGGCGCTGATAGCGTTCCAAAATATGTCCAGTAAGTTTAACGAGGCGTTGGATGTACAGCCTCAAGGTTTTTGTAAACTAACAAGTGACAAGTGACAAGTGACAAGTGACAAGTGACAAGTGACCGGTATGCAAATTATCCAAGGAATCAGAGCGCCTTTGCGTGTGTCAATCCTCTAGAGGCATAGCATGAAAAGAACGGTTGTAGTGCTTTTATTGTTATTGGTTCCCTGCACACTGTATCCGCAAGGCCCTGTTCAGAGCGGTAGGGTCATGGTGGGGTTATTCTCATCGAATGATCTGACCGGATGGAATGAGAAAGTGTTTGATCAAGCGACCTCCTATCGATTGACTCAATTCGATGATGAGATCGTACTTCAAGCGATCAGCCATAACGCTGCTTCTGGTCTATTCAAAAAGATATCGATCGATATCAAAAAATACCCTTATCTGAATTGGCGATGGCGCATTGAGACGCGATTCTCTTCAATGGATGAAACTCAAAAAAACAGTGATGACTATGCTGCCAGAATATATCTGGT
>JBFKTM010000208.1:0-5908 GCA_041636295.1 Oleiphilaceae bacterium | reverse complement strand
CCAGAGTGGGGTGCATGCCGAGCAAACTGCTTATTGCCGCCGCTGAAGCGGCCCATGCCATTGAGCAGGCACCGGTATTTGGTGTGAGTTCAGGCCCGGTTACCGTGGATGGGCGCGCCGTAATGAAACGAGTACGATCTGAAAGAGACCGGTTTGCCGGTTTTGTTATCGACTCTGTGGAGAGTATTCCTGCCGAAGACCGGATTCGAGGATTGGCAAAGTTTACCGATGATAACGCTCTGGTGGTGAACCTTGAAAACGGCGGAACCCTTGAGATTAAGGCAGATCGCATTGTAATCGCCACAGGCAGCCGCCCCAGCTATCCAGCTTCTTTTCAAGCCTTGGGCGATCGACTGCTGATAAATGACAGCGTATTTGAACTGGAAACCCTGCCACACTCTATAGCCGTGTTTGGTCCGGGTGTCATTGGATTGGAGTTGGGGCAGGCATTGAGTCGTCTGGGGGTTGATGTTCGGGTATTTGGTGTTGGCGGCGGCCTCGGTGCAATTCGGGACCCAGAGATACGAAGTTATGCGGAAAATACGTTCAACGAAGCGTTTTATCTTGACCCGGGAGCCGACGTTAAAGCAATGGAAAGGGTTGAATCGACCTCAGACTCTAGCAGCGGTGCAGCGGTAGCAATTACCTATGTACACCGGGAGCGGGGAGAAATTACCGAGCGGTTTGATTATGTACTGGCTGCCACCGGGCGTCGCGCCAATGTCGATAATCTGGGGTTGGAAAATACCTCGCTGGAGTTGGATGATCGCGGAGTGCCTCTGTTTGATCGATACACCATGCAGTGTGGAAACAGCCGCATCTTTATCGCCGGCGACGCCAACAATGATATTCCGTTGCTACATGAGGCCGCCGATGAGGGTCGTATTGCGGGCGACAATGCGGGTGATTTTCCTGCGGTATTAGCGGGAAACCGGCGGGCTCCTATCGCTGTGGTCTTTACCGACCCTCAAATCGCGGCCGTTGGTTTGACGCTTGATCAGGTTAAAGCGCGTTGCCATACCTGTTATGCAACGGGTATGGTCTCATTTGAAGATCAAGGACGTAGCAGAGTGATGGCTAAGAACAAAGGCATACTGAAGGTATACGGTGAGCAAGGCACTGGACTATTTCTAGGCGCGGAGATGTTCGGCCCTGCTGCGGAACACATCGCTCACCTGCTGTCTTGGGCGGCTCAGAAACGCATGACCGTATCCGAAATGCTGGATATGCCATTTTATCATCCGGTGATTGAGGAGGGGGTAAGAACGGCCTTAAGAGAGCTTAATCACAACCTGCATATCGGCCCTGACGTTATAGAACGCTGTCTCGATTGTGGTCCGGGGGCATGATTTGATAAGTAGAAAGTAGAAAGTAGAAAGTAGAAAGTAGAAAGTGACAAGTTTCAAGTCTGCAATAATAGACTTGTCACTTGTCACTTGTCACTTGTCACCTGAACCGCTATTTACTCACTTTCACGAGCAATAGCACGGTAAGCAATATCATTACGATAAAACACACCGTTCCAGTTTATCTGCTTGGTGAGCGCGTAAGCGCGTTGCTGGGCTTCCGTAACGGTATTGCCAAGTGCAGAAGCGCAGAGTACCCGGCCACCGTTGGTGGTTACCTCACCATCAATCTCTTTGGTGCCAGCGTGGAATACTTTTTCGCCTTCCACTTCGGTCTCAGGTAGACCGCTGATGATGTCACCTTTGTTGTAACTTTCCGGATAACCACCTGCGGCAAGTACAACACCTACCGATGCGCGTTCATCCCAGTCTGAGGTTTTTTCATTCAGCTTGCCATCAACGGCCGCTTCACAAAGTTCTACCAGATCGGATTTCATTCGCAGCATGATCGGCTGAGTTTCAGGATCACCAAAGCGGCAGTTATACTCGATCACTTTAGGGGTTCCATCGGCAGCGATCATCAAACCGGCATAGAGGAAACCGGTGTAGTCATTGCCTTCGGAGGCCATGCCATTGACGGTTGGATAAATAACTTCATCCATAATACGCTGGTGAATCGCCGGTGTGACTACAGGGGCTGGTGAGTAGGCTCCCATACCACCCGTGTTAGGGCCGGTATCGCCATCGCCAACTCGCTTGTGATCTTGGCTGGTTGCCATGGCGAGTACATTCTTACCATCAACCATTACGATAAAACTGGCTTCTTCGCCTTCAAGAAACTCTTCGATAACAACCCGGTGGCCTGCATCTCCGAACTTGTTGCCAGCCAGCATATCTTCAATTGCCGCTTCGGCTTCTTCAAGTGTCATTGCGACGATAACGCCTTTACCGGCTGCAAGCCCATCGGCCTTAACAACAATGGGGGCACCCTTTTCACGAACATAGCTTAATGCTTGCTCTTTGTCGGTGAAGTTCTGATATTCACCGGTAGGGATCGCATGACGCGCCAGAAAATCTTTGGTAAAGGCCTTTGAGCCTTCCAGTTGTGCGGCACCGGCGGTAGGGCCAAAAATGCGTAAGCCACGTTCGTTGAACAGATCGACAACCCCTGCGACCAGTGGCGCTTCAGGGCCGACAATCGTGAGGCCAATGCGCTGCTCAGCGGCAAAATTAGCGAGCCCTTCCAGGTCCATTACGTTGATATTAACGTTTTCGAGTTTTGGCTCAAGTGCTGTGCCGGCATTGCCTGGCGCTACATAAACAGTTTCAACATAGTCGGCTTGCGCCGCTTTCCATGCCAGAGCATGTTCACGTCCGCCGCTTCCGATAACAAGTACTTTCATTTTCTGTCTGTCCTATTTTGTTACTCAGCTGTCAAATTCCAGGCATTAACAAGCGCTATTAAAGGCGTCTTGCAATGAACCGGCATCTGACAACTGGCATCAGACGCTTCGTTATTAATGTCTAAAGTGACGCATACCGGTGAACACCATGGCAATACCGTGCTCGTCTGCCGCATCGATGACTTCCTGGTCTCGCATTGAGCCACCTGGCTGGATAACCGCCGTAATACCGGCTTTAGCCGCCGCATCAATGCCATCTCTGAAGGGGAAGAAGGCGTCAGATGACATAACAGAGCCTTCAACCACCAAGCCCTCATCTGCCGCTTTAATACCGGCAATCTTGGCGCTGTAGACTCGGCTCATCTGCCCGGCACCCACACCGATAGTGCGGCCGTTTTTGGCGTAAACAATCGCATTTGACTTAACATACTTCGCTACTTCCCAGGCGAACAGCAGGTCATTAAGCTCTTGTTCAGTCGGCGCACGTTTAGTCACCATCTTCAGTTCTTCGTGGTTTACCATGCCCAAATCACGATCTTGAACCAGCAGACCACCATTAACACGCTTGAAGTCGAAACCCGGTACACGGCTCTCGCCAAATTCACCACAGGCTAGCAGGCGAACGTTCTGTTTGGCCGCAACCACCTCAATAGCGCCTTGCGAAACGGTTGGAGCGATGATCACTTCAACAAACTGACGGTCGATGATCGCTTGGGCGGTCTCTTCATCCAGCTCTCGGTTAAATGCAATGATACCGCCAAAAGCTGAAGTAGGATCGGTGGCATAAGCAAGGTCGTAGGCTTGTTTGATGTCGGCACCAATCGCAACGCCGCAAGGGTTGGCGTGCTTCACAATAACACAGGCTGGGTCTGCAAACGGTTTAACACACTCCAGTGCGGCATCGGTATCGGCCACATTGTTAAATGAAAGTGCTTTGCCTTGCAGTTGCTTGGCGGTACTGACACTGGCTTCTGCCGGGTTACGCTCAACATAAAACGCTGCTTGCTGGTGAGGATTCTCGCCGTAACGCATATCTTGTGCTTTAACAAACTGGGTATTGAAGGTGCGAGGAAACAGGTCAGAGCTATTGTCTTCTGTTTTGGTACCCAGATAGTTGGCGATGGCACCGTCATAGGCTGCGGTGTGCTCAAAGGCTTTTACTGCAAGGTCAAAGCGGGTATTGAGAGATAGCGCGCCGTCATTTGCGTTCATTTCCGCTAGAACCGCATCGTAGTCGGGGGCATTAACCACAATCGCAACATCTTTGTGGTTTTTTGCGGCAGATCGAACCATGGTAGGTCCGCCAATATCGATATTCTCGATCGCTAACGGCAGATCGCAATCAGGGCGTGCAATGGTTGCTTCAAAGGGGTAGAGGTTTACTACTACCATGTCGATTGGATTGATGCTGTGTGTGTTCATCACATCATCATCAATACCGCGACGTCCTAAGATTCCACCGTGGATTTTGGGGTGAAGTGTCTTGACGCGGCCATCCATCATTTCAGGAAAGCCCGTGTAGTCAGACACTTCAACGGCGGCGACGCCACTATCCGTTAGCAGCTTGAACGTGCCACCTGTTGAAAGGATTTCAACACCCATTTTCTCGAGTGCCTGTGCAAACTCTACGATGCCGGATTTGTCTGATACGCTAATAAGGGCGCGGCGTATACGAATACCTGATTGCTTTTCAGTCATGGTTTCTAGTCGTGAACGAGTTGAGAGAAAAAAAAGAGGCTAGCAAGCTATCCTCTTGGACTATGGTCGCCTCTCTAGCGATTAAGAGAGTGCGTCAATATTAGGTTATTATAGCAAACCGTATTGCTTTAGCTTTTTACGTAATGTACCGCGGTTCAAGCCAAGCAAGACAGAGGCCTTGGTCTGGTTGTTCCGGGTGTACTTCATTACTTGCTCCAGCAGGGGTGCTTCTACTTCAGA
Source organism: Oleiphilaceae bacterium (assembly GCA_041636295.1). Classification (GTDB taxonomy): domain Bacteria; phylum Pseudomonadota; class Gammaproteobacteria; order Pseudomonadales; family Oleiphilaceae; genus Alkalimarinus. The sequence continues at coordinate 1,221 of JBFKTM010000208.1, read as the reverse complement.
GAGCACAAGCTGGTATACTTCAGTCGCTGGTGTGCCGTCGAGTTGTGCAAAATAATTTATCAGCGCTTTCTCGACACTGTCACGTAGTGTGACATTACCTTCAGCTCCAAAGGGTAAGCCAACTTCAGGTTGGTTATCCGTTAAAGAAACAGGGATTGCAGCGGGGTTTTCTGCAAATGCTTCAGTTGTCATGCGGCGATGTCCTCTCCATTGCTTAAACGCTTAAAATACTCAGTTATATTCGCAAGCTGCTGTTGTGCCGACTCCAGGCTGTTAAAGCTTTTTCGAAATTCACGGCCATCCTTGTGTGATTTCAAGTACCAGCCAACATGCTTGCGTGCAATACGAATGCCCATATGTTCTCCATAGAACTGATGCAATTCATTGATGTGAGTTAAAAGTATCTCTCCCACCTCTGATGCACTTGGGGCTTTTAGGTGTTCTCCAGTTTTTAGGAAATGATCAATTTCCCGGAAGATCCAGGGTCTACCTTGCGCAGCTCGTCCAATTAATAGACCATCCGCTTGGGTATGGTTTAGAACAAACTGGGCTTTTTCCGGTGAATCAATATCTCCATTGGCGAATACCGGAATACCGATGCTTTGTTTAACCGCCGCAATTGTGTCGTATTCCGCCTCACCACTATAACCGCAAGCACGCGTTCGGCCGTGTATGGCTAACGCCTTGATACCGGTATCCTCTGCCATGCGTGCAATGGTTATTGCATTTTTGTTGTCTGTATCCCAGCCGGTCCTGATTTTCAGGGTAACCGGTATGTCTACTGCATCGACGACCGCTTTTAGAATACTGGCGACCAGCGGTTCGTCTTTTAACAGCGCAGAACCTGCGGCACGGTTACAGACTTTTTTGGCTGGGCAGCCCATATTAATATCAATAATCTGGGCTCCTCGATCCTGATTCATACGAGCAGCCAACGCTAGCATTTCCGGTTCACCACCTGCGATCTGAACTGAACGGGGTTCAGGCTCTCCTGCATGGTTTAAGCGGTGGCGTGACTTTCTTGTCTCCCAAAATTTCGGATCAGCAATGACCATTTCCGAAACCGCCATTCCGGCCCCAAGCCTTCGGCACAGGAGTCTGAAAGGGCGGTCGGTAACACCAGCCATCGGTGCCAGAATTAGTTGATTTTTCAATTTGTAAGGGCCAATTTGAATCACAACTAATCTCTCTGAAAAATTTAATGCTGTGTTGCTTGTATTG
>JBFKTM010000207.1:0-5917 GCA_041636295.1 Oleiphilaceae bacterium | reverse complement strand
CGAGTATCAACGTCATCTAAAGCAGAAAAAGCACTACAATTAAAACGACACTGAACAGCTCAACACCCCCGCGTTCCGCGTAGGTCAGCTTGTAAATCAGCATCGCAGGAAACAGTAAAAAATAGGTGAATTTTTCCGCCTGCCCCCAGAATGTATCGCCCGGAAAGTTGATCCTTTTTAGCAGATAACCCAGAACAATAAGACCAAAAACCGGAATCAATGCAACAGAAACAGACATAAAGCTACCAACAACAGACTAGTGGGCCAAATATGAAAATGACTTCGCCACCATAATGAGGCTACAAACCAACGCCAATCATACAGCAAGGCATTCCGAATAAAATAATCCTTTAGTAAAGTGCTTAGATTGATTTGCATCCATCGCTTTCATGACTATTTGAGTCACACTACCCTTTTTGAGTCGCGCGCCACCGAATACAAATAAGAGACATGGTGAGACTATCCTTGGTGAGACTAGCAAATGAAAAAAATAATAGCCCTGATATTGATTGTGTTTTTTACCCTGACATACCGATTAATTCCCGCCGCTTCAGAAGTGCAGCTTGGGCTGCTAGTACTTAGTATCACTGCAACACTCTGGATAACCGAAGCGATAAACCTCACAGTTACCAGCCTGCTGGTTCCCGTATTAGCCACCCTGCTGGGAATCATGCCCTTACCCACCGCCTTAACGACCTTTGCGGACCCAATCATCTTTTTATTTCTAGGCGGGTTCGCCCTTGCGTCTGCATTACACAAACATCAAATTGACCAGGCAATCGCTGACCGAGTGTTGACATTTTCGAACGGCAAAGCCAAGGTAGCCTGTCTACTGCTATTTGCTGTAACGGCCATGCTTTCGATGTGGATCAGCAATACCGCAACCACTGCAATGATGCTTCCAATCGCTTTAGGCCTCTTGTCCAATGCATCTTTTAACACCAATCAGCGACTGTTCTGGTTTGTACTCCTGGGCGTCGCCTATTCAGCCAGCGTTGGTGGTATTGGTACCTTAGTGGGCAGCCCCCCCAACGCAATTGCCGCCGCCGCACTCGGCATGACCTTTGCCGATTGGGCCGCTATTGGCATGCCACTCGTTGTCGTCTTACTACCGCTGATATGGGGGCTACTCTTTTTGATATTCCGCCCTGATTTTAAAGTCAACAACAGTACAAACAACCACGCGCCACCGACCGAACTCACGTCGCCCTCCTTTCAAAAGCCTTCCCCCATAGAATGGGACAGCAACAAGGTCAGCGTATTGGTCATATTTATAATAACGGCACTTTTATGGATTTTTGGCGGAGAGGTGTCCACATGGCTAAATATATCATCTTCTTTCGACTCCTGGGTGGCCATAATTGCCATAGTTTTACTGACAACAACTAGAAGTGTCGAATGGAAAGATATCGAAAAAACAACAGACTGGGGGGTACTGCTACTCTTTGGAGGTGGGCTGACATTGGGAGCTCTATTGAAGACAACAGGAGCCAACGCATACATAGCAACCGTATTGTCAGGCGCACTAATCGATACGCACTTACTGGTTCTGCTCTTTGCTTTAACCTTGTTTGTTATTTTTATGACGGAAATATCAAGCAATACTGCATTAACGGCACTGTTAATCCCAACGTTTATGAGTCTGGCCGATATTCTTAATACCCCTAGGGAGCTTATCAGTATCACCATCGCTATTGCAGCCTCATGTGCCTTTATGCTGCCGGTGGCAACGCCTCCAAATGCGATCGTTTTTGGAACGGGCTATGTCCCGCAAAAAGTGATGATGAAAACCGGAATATTCCTCAACTTAACATCAACCATTGTGGTTACCCTCTTCGCCTGGCTGGTTTTAGCCCATTAACGGCTAAGGACGATTCACAGCCTCTGGGGTAAACCACAAGTCAGGGTTATTAATAGGGGTTGCCTCGGATAAGTACGGATTGGATAGCTCAAATATTTTTCGACCACGAAGTGCCTCCTGGTTAAAAATGGCTTGATGCCCAGGAAAACCATAAAACAGCCGATCAAAACTACCGTCCTTAATTGCCTGAATAAGCCCTCGCTCAATTCGCTCCGCGAGAGCGTTATCGGAACGCTGAACAAAAAAATACATGGGCGCATGGTACTTTAACACGATGGTAGGTTCGACCATTATCCGTTTTTCCCCATGGTGTTGCAGCTCAACCCATGCCTCATTAATGCCCCGTGGGAAATAGTCAAATCGCTCACTCTCAAGCATAGGAAATAACAGTTCAAACTTTACCGTTGTAACAACATCCAGACCATTTGACTGAAGAATTTTGGTATCAGGCCAATGGGTTCCCTGACCTGCCCTTAACCGCTTCAGCTGATCAAGCGTCTGAATACCACTAAATTTAATTTGGTCTTCAGCCCTAATCAGAAAAACCCTATACCCCATCATCCCCTTTAACAGTGGAATTCGTATAGGAAGCAAGCGAGACTCTCGCTGCTTCGAGGTCATTGTCCATATCACATCAAGCTCTACCCCCTGTTCCAATGCTGAAATAATACGTCCTTGGGACATCTCTTTATTGGAATGGTTAATCTTGAAAGGGCTCTCGCTGACTGTTTTTGACAATGCCAACGTTAACAGTTCTACGAAGTAGTTGGCATGCTCAGCGTTAGTAACATCAACGCGTGGGATAACGACCTGTCTTGATTTAGTTTCGGCACCTTCTGATTGAATCGAAAACAAACAGAGAACAACCACGCAAACTAACACCCCCCTCGCCCTAAAGAGTTCAATTAAGTAAAAGTGCACGTAAAGCGATAACCTCGATATGTTTTTTTATAGCCGTTAATCCTTGCTATAATAGCGCGGCTTTTTGGGATCTTCTATAAAGCTACTTAATATTCACCCCCTAATCCGCCATCGTAACAAAGAGTCTAATGACAAATCACCCCACACAAAGCCCATTAAACAGAAAGTTCTGCATTGCCCCCATGCTTGATTGGACTGACCGGCATTATCGTTACTTTGCACGTTTGATTTCCAAAAATGCGTTGCTCTACACTGAAATGATTACCACTGGCGCATTAATTTATGGTGACCGTGACCGCTACTTACAATTTAACGAACAAGAAAATCCTCTCGCAATTCAGCTAGGCGGCAGCAATCCGGAAGAACTGGCGCGCTGCGCCAAGATGGCTGAAGACTGGGGATATGACGAGGTAAACCTCAATGTGGGTTGCCCTAGTGATCGGGTTCAGAACAACATGATAGGCGCGTGCTTGATGGGTCACCCACAACTCGTTGCTGACTGTATAGCGTCAATGCAAAACGCAGTTTCCATACCGGTAACCGTGAAACACCGAATCGGTATTGACGACCAAGACAGCTATGAGTCGCTTCACCACTTTGTTAGTACCATAGCCGGCACTGGCTGCTCTACGTTTATTGTCCATGCAAGAAAAGCAATTCTTCAAGGGTTATCACCCAAGGAAAATAGAGAAATCCCGCCGTTAAAATATAATGTCGCTTATCAGTTAAAGAAAGATTTTCCGGAACTGGAGATCATCGTAAATGGCGGCATCAAAACCATAGATGAGTGCACAACCCATTTAACCCATTTGGACGGAGTCATGGTTGGACGAGAGGCCTACCAGAATCCCTGGTTACTCTCTGAAATTGACCAAACCCTTTACGGGGCATCACCCAACACTCTGACTCGTCACGATATTATGGAGATGATGCTGCCTTATATTGAGCAGGAACTGGCCAACGGTTCTTATCTTGGCCATATTACCCGTCACATACTCGGGCTATTCCACAGCATGCCCGGAGGGCGAAAGTTCCGCCGATATCTCAGTGAAAATGTCCACAAACCCGGAGCTAATATTGAAGTCGTTAAACAAGCCTTACTGCAGGTTCCACAAGAAACAAAATCCAGCCCTTAATTTTTACCTGCTATAACGTAAACCCATCGGCAAGAGCAAGAATTTACTTGTTCTCAACCCTCGGGTTCAGTATTGTTTACCCTATATTATTCGATTTTATAAGGTGCAGTAATCGTTATGGAGAACAAGTTAGATCAGCTCAGAAAAATGACCACGGTTGTAGCAGACACGGGTGATATTGGTGCAATTAAACAGTGGCAGCCTGAAGACGCAACGACAAATCCGTCACTACTACTCAACGCAACCGAAATTCCGGAATACCAGCCTCTGATCGCTGAAGCCAAGCAATGGGCCCTTCAGCAAGGTGGTGACAGCGAACAAACTTTACAGGATGCAACAGATTATCTTGCAGTGTCTATTGGCAAAGAAATTCTAAACTGCATTCCCGGAAGAGTTTCAACTGAAGTTGATGCCCGACTCTCGTTCAATACCCATGCCACCGTAAACAAAGCCAAAAAGTTAATCACCCTGTATGAAAGTCACGGTATTGACCCTAAGCGAGTTTTGATAAAAGTTGCCGCAACATGGGAGGGCATTCGCGCTGCTGAGATATTGGAAAAAGAAGGCATTAACTGTAACCTTACTCTGCTATTTAGTTTTTCTCAGGCTGTCGCTGCGGCCCAAGCAGGCGCTTACCTAATATCGCCCTTCGTCGGACGAATTTTGGACTGGCACAAAAAAGATTCCGGCCGAGATCATTACCCGGCCCACGAAGATCCAGGCGTATTATCCGTCACCAAAATATATAATTTTTACAAAGAAAACGGGTATGAAACAATAGTGATGGGTGCCAGCTTTCGCAATGCGGGAGAGATTGAAGCACTGGCAGGTTGCGACAGGCTTACTATCAGCCCGTCCCTTATGGAAGCGTTGTCAACAGATACAGGCATACTCGACCGCAGACTTAATCCGGTGACGGCCAATAGCCACACGGCACTGCCCATTGATGAAAATTCATTCCGCTGGCACCTTAATGAAGATGCCATGGCAACTGAAAAACTCGCGGAAGGAATACGTCGTTTTGCGCAAGATCAGGTCACACTTGAACAAAAACTGAAGGTATTTACAGCATGATAGAAAAGATTCGACGTTTCTTTGAAGATAACTTGCAGTTGAGTGATGGAAAACCGCAAGAAAATGAGAAACAGATCGAGTTAGCCTGTATTGCATTGCTGATAGAGTTGGCAAAAGTTGATCAGACTGTGGATGAAAGTGAACTGAGCGTTATTCGTAAAGCGTCAAAATCAGTATTCAATATTGCGGACAGTAAAATTGACGAAATCATTGCGCTGGCCAAGGAGGAGTCTGCACAATCCACATCACTGTACCAGTTCACTGACTTGGTCAACGCTCATTACAATGACGAAATGAAGTACAAATTGGTGCTTGCCATGTGGAAAGTCGCGTTTGCCGATGGCGAACTGGATAAATATGAAGAGCACCTTGTTAGAAAAGTCGCGGAACTGACATATGTTCCTCATGTTAAATTTATGGAAGCGAAATTTAGAGCTCAGCAAGAATTCGCAACACGTTAGAACTCGCAGCTAAATACAATAGGAATGTCCAACAGTGAAGATATACGGACACAGAGGCGCTAAGGGTGAAGCACCTGAAAACACACTCGAAGGATTTAAACACGCCTATAAACAAGGTATCCGACGATTTGAGCTAGATGTACAACTCTCATCAGACGGTGAACTTACCGTCATCCATGATCCGACGCTCGACCGCACGACAGGCGTGGCTGCCAAGGTCAAAAATACTACGTTCAATGAAATGACCACGCTCGATGCGCGTCAAAATACGGCATCCTGGGGTGTTAAGTGCCATATACCTTCGTTAAAACAAGTAGTGACCGCCTGCCCTGAAGTAGAACATTGGCAGTTTGAAGTAAAAACGGACTCCAAGGGTCGACTTAATATACTCTGTAACCGGTTAGTTGAATTTATACAGGCCAATAAACTTAAAGATTACTGTGCTGTCACATCATCCAACACAT
>JBFKTM010000206.1:0-5952 GCA_041636295.1 Oleiphilaceae bacterium | reverse complement strand
TAAAAACTTTTTGGCATACTTCATGCTTAAATAACAAATAATTATTTAAAACTCATTTTTTAATCAATATACGTTTAAGCGGTAAAATTAATGAATATAAAACAAGGCGTCGCTGCAACAGCTTTAATTGCATCATCCTTATTTGCGTCCAGCGCCAACGCGCTTGTAATCAGTTTTTCGGAGTCTACTAGCAGCAGCTACACCACTAGCGCAATGACTTTCACTGAGGGAGGCGTTACCGTTAGTGCTCAAGGGCAAACCTCAAAAGATGGCGGCTTAAGCTGGAGCTCTGCGGGAATGCGTTCTTTTGAAGATTACGGTTTAGCAGTTAAAAACAGCACTCTCGACAACACTCATCAAATTGATGGATCTGGCTGGGATGATCGCGTATTGTTTACTTTCAATCAATCCATTCGATTAGTATCAGCCTCTTTCACCATGGTAGATGCGCACGATAATTTTGCATTTTGGGCAATAGCACCTTTCGAGAAAAATGGTGCACCAATGTCCTATGACGAACTATTCCCAAGCACGCCAATTCCTCTGGGAGGAACCTACAACTTTGTTAGTGACTGGGTCGGTAGCCAGTTTGCTATTGGCGCACTCGGCAATTGTGATGACTTTAAACTAAAAAGTCTTAACGTTGAAATCATTCCAACGACAGTACCAGAGCCAGCAACATTAGCCTTATTAGGTCTAGGCTTATTTGGGCTGGGCCTGAGTAGACATAAAAAATCGTAATTACTCGCGGCATACACAATAAAAAAGGCGCTTCAGTTCCCCGAAGCGCCTAGCGATGCCTTGTTATAAGTTACAATAAACTAAACAAGAGGCCTTAACATTTAGTGCTGAGCTGCGGGCGCGCTGGCACCACGAGGAATACGAATATCCTCAACCAAGTGTTGAATGTGATCTGGTGGTGGTGCGGTAACCTTAGATACGGCATAAGACACTACAAAGTTCAGCACCATACCCAGGGTTCCGATCCCTTCAGGAGAAATACCGAAGAACCAGTTATCAGGTGTATTGGCCGCCGGGTTTACAAACTTGAAGTAAACAATATAGCCAAATGTGAAAACCAGACCAGAGATCATACCCGCAATGGCGCCCTCTTTATTCATGCTCTTATTAAAGATACCCATCAATATCGCCGGGAAGAACGAGGCGGCTGCCAGACCAAAAGCAAACGCAACGACCTGAGCAACAAATCCTGGAGGGTTGATACCGAAGTATCCTGCCACACAGATCGCCGCCGCAGCCGCCAGTCTCGCCGCCAGCAACTCCTGCTTTTCACTGATATTGCGCATCAAGTTACTCTTCAATAGGTCATGTGATATAGAGGTAGAGATAACCAGTAGCAGACCCGCCGCCGTAGAAAGTGCCGCAGCAAGACCACCAGCCGCAATCAGTGCAACCACCCATCCAGGTAACTGGGCAATCTCAGGGTTCGCCAATACCATGATGTCGCGGTCAACGTAGAGTTCATTAGCGTTGTCCGAAGCTTTATTGCTAAGCATACGCTCACCACTGGGACCACGAGCGTCACCATCAAAGCTTGGCTTACCTTCAAATGGTTTACCTGCTACATACTGGATCTTGCCATCGGCATTTTTATCTTGCCACGCTAGCAGTCCTGCATTTTCCCAATTCTGGAACCAGTCAGGCAGCCCTTTATATTCTGCTTCGCTCACGGTCTGCAGCAAATTAACACGTGCAAATGAGGCAACGGCTGGCGCAGTAGTATAGAGAATTGCAATAAACAGCAGCGCATAACCCGCCGATTTACGCGCATCGCTCACTTTAGGAACCGTGAAGAATCGAACGATTACGTGTGGAAGCCCGGCTGTACCAACCATCAAAGCGACGGTAATAAAGAACACATCAACCGTAGATTTGGCCCCGGAGGTATATTGCGAGAATCCGAGTTCCTGAGAGAGTCCATTCAGCTTATCAAGCAAAAAAGTGTCACTGCCAGCGACAGTGCTACCAAAACCCAGTTGAGGAATAGGGTTACCCGTCATCATCATTGAGATGAAGATAGCAGGAATCATATAGGCAAAAATCATGACACAGTATTGGGCCACCTGCGTGTAAGTAATCCCTTTCATACCGCCTAATACCGCGTAGAAAAAGACAATCCCCATACCAATCAGAACGCCCATATTAATATCGACTTCAAGGTAGCGGGAGAACACGATCCCCACACCACGCATCTGCCCGGCAACATAGGTGAAAGAGATAAAAATAACACAGACCACGGCTACCACACGCGCCGTCTGCGAGTAGTAACGCTCGCCTATAAACTCTGGTACAGTAAATTTACCGAATTTCCTGAGATAGGGAGCAAGACACATGGCCAATAGTACATAGCCGCCAGTCCACCCCATAAGGTAAACTGCACCATCACGTCCTACGAACGAAATAATACCGGCCATCGAGATAAACGAAGCCGCCGACATCCAGTCTGCACCGGTTGCCATACCGTTAGCAATGGGGTGAACGCCCCCACTGGCAACGTAGTATTCACTGGTGGAGCCAGCACGAGACCAAATGGCTATACCGATGTACAGCGCAAAAGTCGCTCCGACGAAAAGATAAATAAGCGTTTGGGTATCCATCATCAATCTCCGGTTTAGTCTTCGTGAACGTCATATTTACGGTCGATGGTATTCATACGAGCCGTATAGACGAAAATTAATATAACGAAGGTATAGATTGATCCCTGCTGGGCGAACCAGAAACCGAGTGGAAAACCACCGATTTTGATGGTATCCAGCGCATCTACAAATAGAATTCCACAGCCATATGAAACGACAAACCAGACCACTAACAGTGTCAGCAGCAGTTTGAGATTTTCTTTCCAGTAAGCTTGTGCAGCTTGTTTTTTATCAGACATTTGACTCCTCCACGAATTATCCACTTGTTATTTTTTTGCGGTATAAGAACCATAGGCCTCAATTCATAGACTTAAAATAAGACTTTAGTCTGACGCTTTTTTATCTTTATATTTCATGTAGTTAAATACAAATCAATAAATATAAAAGTCGCTCTATTGAATAATTCTCGGCTGCCGTTATGCTGTATACAACAATTAAAATTACAACAAGACCTAAATAAACTGTTTTTTATTCGGTTTATTAGTTAATTCACATCCAGAAACGACTATGTTTAGCGTAGGTCGGGTTTCGCCTAAAGCGCCTACTTTTGGTAACCCGACAATGGTTACCGTTAATATATTGACTTGTCGGGTTAAAACCCGACCTACAACGGAACATGTTTCAAGTGTTCGGTATTTCTGGATAAGAACTAGTTAGTCATCAAGAGGGCAACACATGGTTCAGGGCTGGGTATTGGTCGCCTGTTCTTTTATTTATATTGGTGTGTTGTTCGGTATCGCCTATTATGGAGATCGTCACTCGTTTCTCTATAACAATCGCTTTATTCGCCCCCAAATTTACAGCCTGTCATTAGCCGTCTATTTCACCTCCTGGACATTTTATGGGGCGGTGGGCCGGGCCTCGACCCAAGGCTTAGGCTATCTGCCAATCTATCTTGGCCCCCTGCTCACCTTTTTCTTCTTCGGCCCTGTAATTGACCGAATTATTAGAATCAGTAAAAAACAGAGCACCACCTCCATTGCCGATTTTGTGGCCGCTCGATACGGTAAATCACAGGTGATTGCGGTTTTAGTTACAACGATTGCGGTCATTGGCATCATTCCCTATATTGCGCTGCAACTGAAAGCGGTCTCCATGGGGTTTAGTGTACTAACAACCGGAAACTCAACACCCGCCATTGCCAGCATCCCGCTTTTTAATGACACCGCCTGGTGGATTGCACTGCTGATGGCGCTATTTACAATCCTCTTTGGAACCCGTCATCTGGATGCAACCGAACATCATCAAGGCATGATGCAGGCGGTCGCCTTTGAATCGATTATTAAGATCATTGCGTTTGTGTTTGTCGGGCTATTTGTCTGCTACAGCATGTTTAATGGCATAGATGATATTTTCACCCGCATCAACCAATCTTCCGGACTGGAGAAATTCAGTCTTGGCGGATTCAGCAGTGGCGAGTTTATTGCGCAAACCCTGATATCCATGTGTGCCATCATCTGCCTGCCGAGGCAATTTCATGTAACGGTGGTTGAAAACTATCACCGCTATGACTTTCAGGTAGCTCGGGTCATGATGCCGCTTTACCTGATTATTGCCAGTGCCTTTGTGCTCCCCATTGCCGGTGCAGGCTGGCTTATGTTCGAACAAGGCAGTGTTGATGCCGATACGCTAGTACTGAATCTACCGATAATTGCCGAACAAAAATGGCTAACCATCTTAGCGTTTCTCGGCGGTGGTTCTGCCGCCACGGCAATGGTCATTGTATCCTCGGTGACATTAAGCACGATGGTCTGCAACGAAATTGTCATCCCGCTGCTGTTTAAACTGTTCCAGTTAAAGTTGAACCAGCAGAAAGACCTTAGCAGCCTGTTTCTCAATATTCGGCGCGTAACCATAGTCATACTGCTCATGCTTGCCTACGGTTTTTATCGGCTTACCGCGCAAGACTATAGTCTGACCTCTTTCGGCCTGCTCTCCTTTGTCGCGGTTGCACAATTCGCCCCATCCCTCATTGGTGGCGTGATGTGGCGTCGAGGAAATTTCCATGGAGCAGCCAGTGGTTTAGTCGCAGGTTTTTTAATCTGGACCTATACCTTGTTACTGCCCACCTTTGCCAATAATGGCTGGGTCTCATCTGAACTGATAGAAAAAGGGATTTTTAATATTAGCTGGTTGATTCCTACTGCTCTGTTTGGCAGTGAGATGCAGCTCATTACCCATGGTATTGTTTGGAGCCTGGGTGCGAATCTGTTGCTCTATATCTTCATTTCACTGCTCACCCGTCAGCGGGTGAGAGAAAAAATACAGGTTGCGGCATTCTTTCATGAAGTCGACCTATCCCACCAGGCATCAGGCCAGGACCTGCGAAAAAGTAGCACCACGATTGATGATCTAAAGGCGCTGGCGGAGCGCTTTATGGGGCCTGAAAAAACCGATGCAGCGTTTATGATTTACGAGAAGCGTTTTTCTGAAAAACTTTCACCTGGGCGCCATGCCAGCTCTAACCTACTGAAGTTTATGGAGAAGCAGCTTGCTAGTGCGATTGGCTCTTCGACCGCCAAGGTGGTGCTCGACTCCACCCTCAAAGGGCGCGACATGCATCTTGAAGATGTTGTCAGTATCGTAGATGAAGCCTCCCAGGTCATGCAATTTAACCGTGATCTACTACAGTCGGCAATTGAGAATATCACCTTGGGTGTTAGTGTGGTCGACGACCAGCAGCGTATTGTCGCCTGGAATCAACGCTACCTCAATCTATTCAACTACCCCAGAGGGTTCGTTCAGGTGGGCCGCCCTATTGCCGATTTAGTCCGATACAATCTGATAGCGGCCAATTTACCAGCACGTAAGATAGAAAAGCTAATCAAAGATCGCCTTCAGCTCATGCAAGAGGGTACCGCTCATGAATACGAACGCGAGCGCCCCGATGGCTCGACCCTGTTGATTCAAGGCAACCCGACTCCAGGCGGTGGCTTTGTTACAACATTTGCAGACATTACAGACCTGAGAAAAACGACCCAAGCGCTGAAAGAGACCAATACCTATTTGGAACAGCGAGTCAAAGAGAGAACGCAAGAACTCTCCGTGTTGAATAAACAGCTTCTACAAGCGAAGTCCGTAGCTGAACAGGCCAATCAGAGTAAAACCCGCTTTTTAGCGTCCGCCAGCCATGACCTGCTGCAGCCGCTCAATGCCGCTAAACTATTTACCTCGGCCCTGCATCAGCAACACAATGAGAGCGAACAAAACCAGGCACTGATTGAAAACATCGATCACTCTCTGACGGCCGCAGAAGAGATACTCAGTACCTTGCTGGATATATCAAAACTCGATG
>JBFKTM010000205.1:0-5957 GCA_041636295.1 Oleiphilaceae bacterium | reverse complement strand
GGCGTTAGCACTCAAAAAATATGGAAATCACGAGTTTAAACTTTAGAGATAAATCATTAGTCCAGGTCACAATTGGCTATGACTTGGATGGCAATCAAAACTATGCTGTTCTATCGGTAGTCGAATCTGACGGTACACAAACAAAATACCGTATAGTGGCTTTATCTGAGTACTCAATATACGAAGATTTTGGCTGTCTAGTTATTAGTCAGTGCAAATTAATAAACAAGAATGATGGTATTTATCTTTCGTTAGACCCATTCAATGAGCTAGAGTCCGAAGAAGAAAAAGACAATTTCTTTTTCAGGGGCAAATCAATCATAGTGGAGCAATCAAAGTGCTAACAAGGCGTTCAATGATCAGCCAACAAGTTGGCTTGGACAGTCACTACTACGGCCTTTTTGGTATATGTCGCTTCGCGCCAGTTTATACCAAAATGTCCTCCGCAGTGCCTGCCCATTAACGCGGCGTTCAGGCTGTAGGAAAATTAAAATACCCCAGTGAAATGGACGTTTTATAAGGTAAAATTGCATTTTGCCGTTTAGTTGAACGCTTCATGTCTAATTTCTTGAATGATAACCTCAATCAAAGTGTCTTTTTCGATCTCAATTACCTTGAAGTGCTAGGTGAGAATACCTTCGAATATTGCCTTTATCGCCTGCTCGAATGCGATGATCTTTTGGCCGACTTCTATCTCCGTTATAAAAATAAACATGTTGGCCGAAAGGCCTATCCGCCCGCTTTATTGCTACGTATTATTTTCTACGCTTACTATCGAGGTATTACTTCCAGTCGAGTAATCGAACGCTGCTGTAAAACCGATTTAAAGTTCATGTCACTTGCTGCAGGCAGGCAGCCACATTTCACAACGATTGCTGATTTCGTCAGCTCTAACGGTTCCGCTATCAAATCCTTATTTCATAAAGTCTTACTGGTCTGTGATCAGAGTGGACTGGTTGGAAAGGAGCATTTCGCGATTGACGGTTGTAAATTACCGACAGACTCATCCAAGCAGTGGAGTGGAACGCACGCGGAACTGCGTAAAAAATCTGACAAAATGAAAGCGGCCGCTGAAAAAATTGTTAGCGTACATATTTCCAATGATGGCACTAAACAGGGGACCAACGCCTTGCCAGATGAGAAGAAACAGACCGTTGAAACGTTATTGGCAAATGCCAAAAAAATTGATGACTTTCTGGCCACCAATGAGCCTCGCATGGGACAGGGAAAAAGGCCTAAAGAAGTTCAAAGTAATATTACCGACAATGAGTCTGCCAAGATGACCACCAGCAAAGGTACTATCCAGGGAATGGCGTTTGTGACGGCAGCGGATGAAAAGCATCAAATTATCATAAGTGCAAAAGGCTTCGGGATGGGGCAGGAACAGGCGACCTTAAAACCAATCATTGAAGATATCAAAGCGAACCTCAGTGAAAATATTTTTAACACATCTGTCGTATTGACGGCAGACACTGGTTTTTCCAGTGAAGATAATATGCAGTATATATTTAATGAAAATATTAATGCAGTGATACCGGATAACCAGTTCAGAAAACGCAACCCCGTGTATGCTGAATCAGACCTTTACAACAAGCACAAAGCGTTGCGTAAAAAGACCCGAAAGGATAAAGCAAAAACCAACGCTGCGATCCCTAGTTCTGAGTTCACGGTTAATTTAGACACCAATACATGCATTTGTCCGGCAGGGAAAGAGCTATTATTTTTAGGTGATCATTTTGAATCGACGCGTGGAACGTACAGCCGTTTTCGCGGAAAACTTCCTGATTGCCGGTCATGCAAACTACAAGCAAAATGCATGAAGAAACCGATAAAAGACCAAGGAAGACAAGTCTCTTTTTTGAATAAGGAGCAGGAAAAGAGAAGCTGTTTAGATTTGATGAAAGAAAAAATAGATAGTGAAGAGGGACGACGCATTTATAGCCGACGAATGTGGACGATAGAACCTGTGTTTGGAAATATCACCAGTAATAAAGGGCTTGATCGCATCAGTTTGAGAGGCGAGGAAAAATGTACGGCCCAGTGGTTGATGTTTTGCCTAGTGCACAATATAGAAAAACTCTGGAAAAATACCAGCGAAGGCGATTGGATGGTGAAATAAAGCCAATTAGGGGGGGATCTCAGCGTTTTTACGCAATACTGCCGGAGAAACACGGGAAATCATTAAATAATGATGTTATTTTTCTTAATTCTGATCATTTTCAAAAAAATAGTTTTGGGGCTTATAGGGAATGTCTACATTTTGTATTTTTCTACAGCCTCGTTATGCTCACCCTAATCTAAATAAGGAGATATAAATGAAAAAGGAACTAGTTATCGCATCCTTAAGCGCGATTGTCGGCAGTGCTGGAACGGTGGGTTTCGATACGCTAAAACAAAAATATTTAAAACAAGATGACCCCCTAGCCCAAGGGGTGACGGAGCTATCCCACATTAGCAAAGAACTTATACTTGAGCAGAAAGCACTAAACTCCCAAATCGAACTACTAGCTGAAAAAGCAAGTCAGTCGCCTGAATTGAAAGTGGAAATAGGCGATATAATTAATAGAGTAAATAATATAGTTCAAACAAGTGTGGTTTTTGAAACTAAATCAAGGGATGTATCGAGTCTCGCTATAGCGGCAAAAAGCAAGAATGTTACATCTAGCTATAACGCCAATGCAGACGCTGTAATAGCGTACGGGCAAGCTGTCACAGTGTGCGGAAATGAAAATACACTAGGTGTGGAAAAGGAATCTGGTAGAGATGCTGTAATCTATCTAAATGGCGACAGGAAGTACGCAAGCGTTGGTGAAGAATACAGGTTTATATCCCCGGTTGGCCCCAGCATGGTTTCTTACCTAGGGAAGAATTCTGAAATGTATGAATTTAGAATCGTTTGTGGAACCACAATTGAGAAAGCATAACTAAGCAAAGGCAAGGCGACGCCGAAAAGCGGCGCGCTTGCTTTGAGCGTTAGCACATTCAATACAGGATAGGCAGAGACTCTAATGGTCAAGACGGAAATACTGTCGGTTCGGAACCCACAGTGGGTGGATGAAAACCGCACCGCCATTAATTGCTTGGTAAGAACTAACACTCTTCACCAAGAGGTGCCGTTTACTGCTAGCCCCTATGACTCGGAGGCTCATGGTCGCGAGACTTTCGCTAGGTGTCTTGCCGGCGAGTTTGGCGAAATAGCACCCATGGAACCCAAGCTTTCGGAACAGCCCCCGCCACAACCCGAGCCTCATGCAGAATACCTTCGCCTAGAGCGATTTCTTCTTGAAGCCAACCAAGATAACAGCCGTAAGTCTTTCCGTAGCGTGGTCATCGTTTGGGGCTCCTTACTAGATAATCTTCTAGATAGAATGCTGGAGGCCGAGGCCTTGCGTGCTTCAGCTACTGGAGAGGTCAAAGGAAAGCCCCCGCACACTTTTGATGCTCGGATTAAACGAGCCCTTCGCGAAGGCCTAATCGATGAGGAAGACGCTGAGAGGTGTCATCATATAAGGCGAATACGGAATGCGGCAGCGCATGAATGGGACTTATCTTTGGAGACCGAGGATGTCTTGCCGAGTCTTCGAGTACTTCACGAAGTGGACCACTCTGAATTGCTGCTCTTCCACGAAGACTTGGAATTCCTCATTCAACAGGTGTATAGCGCTTCTTGTGGGATGCTTGTTATGAAATTCATTAATCGACTGTCAGCGTTCGGACGGTAATGTTGTGAGTGCTAACAATCACAGGCATGGCGACGGCCACTCAATTGCGGCTTCGCCTCCATTTCGTAGCCGCGCATACTGCGGGCGTTAAATTTAAAGGTAAACATGCAGTCTCATCAGAAAGTAAGTTTATCAATCGGTCTATTGTTTCTTGCTTATGTCAGTTTACTTTTTCTGATCCCTGTAAATGAGGTTACGATAAAACCTAATATATTTCTGTTAACCTCAGGTGTTTTACCGGAAATTGCTGTTTCTTTGTTATTGGTTGTTTCGGCAATATTGAATAAACAGAGGCAAGCAATAATTTTTATTGGCATTGTTGTATTTGGTTCAGTTCTTATTGGGCGGTTATCAGGTACTCTCACAAATTTCCAAATTACAACAGGGCAAAACATATACACCTAAAGTCTATATTGCCTAGAGATATTGGCATTTGTAGGTTGTATTGGAAACTTAATCTGGTTCCGTGGTGGAATCAAAATTTAACCAGTAGCAGCATAGGGCAGCCACTCACTCCGGCTTCGCCTCCGCAAGTGTCTGCCCATGTGCTTGGCGTTAAAGCCCCGAGTAGCATATGTTTAAACTTTCTACAAAATTTACAGGTTGTAATGGTAAAGCATCAGAGTTCGATGACTTTAAAAAGTTATTTTACTCATTACAGGGTATGGGACTTTTTTAAAGTCATTAGCATTGAGGGTTACGAATACCCTAAAAATTATTATCGAGCAGTGGTGTTGGTTTCAGACTCTCTTTGTCGGAGCACGTCTCTGCCAATGCTGCCATTGCCAGGGGTTTTAACGACCACCACAGCCAGGATGAGACGAGACTGCATTTAAGGTTCTCCATTTATCCTGCTGGACGCTAGCGCAGATCCCTTATGCAGTGGATATGCGCTTGTTTCTTTTTGAATAGACGCACTCAGCACTATTTGATCGGTTTCATATATCTCTAATAAAATTAATATTTTTTTTCCCGTTTTGCCCTCCTATACTTTTGTTAGTTCGTTTTTTTGATAGGGAGATATTGGTGTATTCTGGATTGCATTTATGGTGAACAGACTGTTTTCTTGTAGGGTGTTGATATTGTTGTGCTTGTCTACTAAGTCTTTAGCTGAAACAGTTATTAAGATAACTAATGGAGAATGGGAGCCCTACATGTCGCAGTATATCTACCAGTATGGGCTGGATTCACATATTGTGACTGAAGCCTTCGCTCTTGAAGGCATTACGGTTGAATGGGGCTTTTTCCCCTGGGCTCGTTCCTATTTTCTGGCTGAAAATGCTCAGGGATGGGATGCTTCCTGTTGTTGGTGGCCGACGATGGAGACAAGAAACACGTTTTTTGTAAGTGAACCCTTTAGCCAAACCTCTTTTGTGTTTTTTCATTTAAAAAACGTTCCATTTGATTGGCGTTCAGTCGATGACTTAGCAGGTCTAAAGATTGGGGGGACAATAGGATATGACTACGGAAAAGCGTTTATGGAGGCAATGGAGAAAAAAAGATTTCAGGTGGAGTTTGTCTCTTCAGATGAAATTAATTACCAAAAATTACTGTATGGCAGGATTCAGGTATTTCCTAATGACCCGGTAGTCGGTTATTCTCAGATAAGAAATACTCTTGGACCAGAAGAAGCTAAACTGCTCACCCACCACCCTAAGCAATTTGGAGTGACCACACTCAACTTAATCATCTCTAAGAAAAGTGAGCGTGGCGTGTATTTTTTAGAAAAATTTAATGCCGGCCTAAATAAACTGAAAGAAAGTGGAAGGTATTCTCAGATGTATAATGAACTAGATTCTGGGAAATACGATAAGCGAAATTACAAATGGTCAGATACTCAGAAGATAGAAATTGTTCCGGTTAAATGAGTAAAGCACAATAAGGCTTTACTACTGATAGTGTATCTTTTTCAGTCGTGCTGGGCAGCCTTCTCGAATATGAGCATTTATTCCCATCTTTACCTCGCCTCATAAGGACGATGTGTCCGATTTTCATTTTATCTAGTCGCGTATGTGACAGCACTTTTTAATGCATTACTGATACATAAAAATAATATATAAAAAGATATATAAAAAGACACTCAACCGTCCAATTACCGACTCTACGTGTTTGTTCTGATCGCGTAATTCATACCGCGTTTAAAAATGACCCTGTTAGTTAGCTTCAAGGTTTCAATTCGATCAGTTAATAATAGTGATTTATCATTAATAACCGATATAGGTTTTTATTAGAGCT
>JBFKTM010000204.1:0-5966 GCA_041636295.1 Oleiphilaceae bacterium | reverse complement strand
GAAACAACGGCCCGCGGCGTAATTGTGGCACCGGTTAACTGGTCAAAATCACCGCCGTCTTTCTTGACTTTCCACTGGTCGGGTAATGGATTACTGAGTGATTTCCCCTCAAACAGGGTAATCCACGGGGATTTTTTAATATCAATTTTGTCACCTAGTCCCGGGGTCTCCTTGTGCTCGATAACGCGTACGCCTTTAACGTGCCCCTGAGTATCTATACCGACAATCATCTTGATGGGGCCTGAATAACCATTTTGGGCAATAACTGGGAGGATGACGGCAACCGCTTCACCTTTATTACGTGCAATATAAGCTTCTTTATCGGCTGGCAGGTTTAACAGGCCTCCTTTAGTCAGTGAAATGGTATCGGACAGCAAGTCATTGTCATGTTCATCTATCGAGACGATTTGCAGCAGTGCTTTAGACTGTGCTTTTTTAATCTGCTTCTCTATCGTCTCTTTAGTCAATATTTGAGTGGCTGCAATCAGGCCAGAAGTAATAATTGCAAAAATTCCAAGGCCGATAGTGGCCCTGATAATCGACTGTTTAACTGAATCCATTACTCTGACTCCTTCCCGCCGCGCTTAGCCTTTGCATAGCCATAAGTTCTTGGCTGGGTGTAAAGGTCAATCAGTGGTGCGGCGAAGTTCATTAAGAGTACTGAAAAGGCAATGGCATCTGGATAACTGCCGTAGACTCTAATGATGTAAGTAAGAATGCCGATACCGGCCCCATAAATCAGTTTTCCTTGCGGGCTGACGGCTGCAGTGACCGGGTCGGTCGCAATGAAGAAAGCCCCAAGCATGGTGGCGCCGGCAAATAAGTGTAGCAGCGGCGGTGTCGTTTGATCGGCATCCCAGCCGAATGCCAGTGCCATCACGGCGAGTGCCGCCAGCATGCTGACAGGGGTATGCCAAGTGAACACGCCTTTATAGAGGAGGAATAGTCCACCGGCTAAAAAGCCAATATTGACCCACTCCCAGCCATGTGCGACAAAGTTTCCAAACACGGGGTTCTGAACGACATCGAGTGCTGTAGAGTAAGCGATCTCATGTTTATAGACATCCAGTGGGGTCGCCATGGTGAATGCGTCAACCGTTTGAGCTCCAAAGCCAAATATGACGCTGAGAGTGTCCAGAAAGCCCATTGGGTTCTCTAACAATGCCACTGGGGTGGCCCAGTTTGTGGTCATCGCGACAGGAAAAGAGATCAAGACTAACGCAAAGCCGACCATCGCCGGATTAAACGGGTTATACCCCATGCCACCATAGAGGTGTTTGGCAATGATGATTGCAAATGTAACGGCAACCAGTGAAACCCACCAGGGCGCGAGGGGGGGCAGTGCCAGGCCAAGTAAAACGCCCGTCACCAGGGCACTGTAATCTCCTAAATAGAATCCAAGAGGGCGTTTTCTAATGAGTAACACCAGGGCTTCCGAGGCAATCGCAATCAATGCACACCAGATAACATTAATCAGGTTGCCCCAGCCAAAAAACCAGGTTAATGCAAAGAGGCCTGGTAGGGTTGTGATCACCACCACACGCATCAGATTGGCCGTTTTTCTTGGGCCGTGTGCATGGGGGGAGGTAATTCGCATTAAGGCCATCTAGTTAACCTTCACTTTCGGTAGATTCTGTTTGTTTCTGTGGATTGTCTGCATCTCGAAGTGCCGCCTCTGCAAGAGAGACCCGTGTACGGTTCTTTTCAACGGCTCGCTCTAATTTCTCGACTCGGTCAGGGTGATTTTGTTTGGCATCTTCCAGGGTATCCAGCATAAGTTGGAGTTTACCCGTTGCCTTTTCAAGGTTGGATTTCAGTTCTTCAATGCTGGGGCCTGCGGGTACTGCAGCAGTGTTGTCACCACCTAGTTCGGTTATTTGTTGTTTAATTTTTTCGACATTGTCTTTGCTGGATGTTACCGCACTGGCCAGTTTTTCGGCCCGCTCAGGGTTGTTTACTTGAGCGTCTTGCCAGGCGGCTTGCATCTTACTGTACTTGTCTTCGGCACTGATCAGCTTTTTTTGCAAACTCTCAAGTGTGACGGCCTGAGTATCGCCTGTTGCTTTCTGCGGTGCTTCTTTTGCCTGCTTTTTGGCCTCTGTTCGTTGCAGTGCTGCTTGAATAGCCGCCGCCTTGTCATTGGATGCAACCGGCTCGGGTGCTTTATTGGCAGCAGCTTCTTTTTTAGCGGCCTGGGCTTTTGCAGCAGCCTCTGCTCTGGCTTTTCGCTTCGCTTCTTTTTCTTCTTTTTCCCGTTCGATTCGCTCTTGGCGGAATTCAAAACGTTCTCGTGCCTGATTGGATTTTTCCTGGTCGGCTTGTATTTGTCTTATTTCACCCTTGGCGTAGCGATAGTATTGAACCAACGGAATTGAGCTTGGGCAGACATAGGAGCAGGCACCGCACTCGATACAGTCAAACAGGTTGTGGTGTTCTGCTTTTTCAAACTCCTGCCCTCTGGAAAACCAGTAGAGCTGCTGAGGTAGCAGTTCGGCCGGGCACACCTCTGAGCACATGCCGCAACGGATGCAGGCTTGTGCCGGTTGGGGGGGCGGAAGCTCCTTGTAGCTTGCGGCCAGCAGACAGTTTGTTGTTTTTACTACCGGCACGTTGATGGCGTCCAGCGTGAAGCCCATCATCGGTCCACCCATAACAAGCCGACTGCCTTTTTGGGCGAGGTAGCCATTTTGTTCAAGAAGCCACTCAATGGGGGTGCCGATCAGTACCTGTTGGTTGCCCTTTTGTGCAATACAGTCACCGGTTAATGTGGTCACTCTTGAAATAAGTGGCTCACCGTAGCGTATGGCCCGGTAGACGGCAGCAGCGGTGGCCACGTTCTGACACATCACTCCAATATCGGCGGGAATGTGTCCGTTTGGAACCTCTTTACCAGTCAGAATTTTAATGAGTTGCTTCTCACCACCGGACGGATATTTGGTGGGAATGACAACAATTTCGATCTGTGTCTCTTTGGCGGCCTCGCGAAGTGCCGCAATGGCCTCAGGCTTGTTATCTTCTATTCCGATCACGCACTCGCCTGGGCGCAGGATGTACGCCATGATCTCAAGGCCAAGAACAATTTCTTCAGCCCGCTCTCTCATTAAACGGTCATCTGCCGTAATGTAGGGCTCGCACTCAGCGCCATTTAAAATAAGCGTGTTTACTTTGTCGTGACGGGGAGGGTGTAATTTTATTTCAGTAGGGAAGCCTGCACCGCCCATACCGGCAATGCCTGATTGTCGAATACGGGTTAGTATCTCATTGGGGGTGAGCGCGGCATAGTCTTCACAGGGCGACAGCTCACACCACTCGTCTTTGCCATCGGTGTCGATAATAATGCACTGGTCACTCATGCCCGAAGGGTGTGGCACGGGTCTGATTTCCATTGCTGACACAACGCCGGAAGAGGGGGCATGAATGGCCACGCTAACCGGGCCATGTGCCTCGGCAATCATCTGGCCTTTTAATACTCGATCACCAACTTGTACGATGGGTTCTGCTGGTTGGCCGATATGCTGTTGAAGAGGGAGTACTAATTGTGGTGGTATGCCTGCCGGGGCGATTGCGCTCTGGCTTGACTGTGTCTTGTTCTCTTTGGGGTGAATGCCACCATGAAAGTCCCAAACTTGTCTCATTGTGCCGTTACCCCTGGGGCTCTATCTGTCGCTATAATCTGGTTTGCCATGTGTGGCTGTGCTGTTGGACTGTTCCAGCTCCAGGAGCGTATGGTTTGCGGAACAGGGATCATGTCGATGCAATCTACCGGGCATGGCTCAACGCACAGGTCGCAACCGGTGCACTCTTCGGCAATGACCGTATGCATCTGTTTGGCGGCACCAAGAATCGCATCGACAGGGCAGGCCTGAATACATTTTGTGCAACCAATACACTCATCTTCTCTTATTACGGCAACTTGCTTGCCTTTTTCTTCGCCATGTTCAGCGTCAAGAGGAATCGGTTCTACATCAAGCAGGTCGGCGAGTGCCTGAATGGTGGCCTCGCCTCCGGGAGGGCACTTATTGATCGCTTCACCATTGGCGATGGCTTCTGCATATGGATGGCAACCGGGATGACCACATTGGCCGCACTGGGTCTGGGGAAGGAGGCTGTCGATCTGATCGACAATGGGGTTCCCCTCCACTTTAAATTTGATCGCCGCAAACCCGAGAATGGCCCCGAAAACAGTGGCCAGGGCAAGAAGGGTAAGAACAGCGCTTAAAATAATACTCATCGATTAAGCCGATCCTTAAATGTTAACCAAGCCGGTGAAGCCTAAAAAGGCTAATGACATCAAACCTGCGGTAATCATGCCGATAGCCGAACCTTTGAAGGGGGTAGGCACATCGGCCACGGCGATACGCTCTCGCATGGCCGAAAAAAGTACCAGTACCAGTGAAAAGCCCACTGCAGCGCCAAAGCCGTACATGATTGACTCAACAAAGCCATTTTGTTTTTTAATATTCAGTAGTGCGACCCCTAATACGGCACAGTTGGTCGTAATAAGAGGGAGGAATATACCGAGCACTCGATAGAGCAGTGGGCTGGTTTTTCTGACAACAATTTCGGTGAACTGCACCACCACCGCGATCACTAGAATGAAGGTGATGGTTTGCAGGTATTCGAGCCCCAGTGGCGACAGCAGGTACTCATAGGCCAGATAGCTGCACACAGACGACAGCGTAAGCACGAAGGTGGTTGCCAGAGACATCCCCATTGCAGTTTCAAGTTTGTTGGATACGCCCATAAAGGGGCACAGGCCAAGAAACTGAACAAGCACAAAATTGTTTACCAGAATTGTGCTGACAAGAATAAGGATGTATTCGGTCATCGTGTACTCCGGGTGCTCAGCGTAACAAACGCTGGCATTGTAAAAGACTCGCTATTATCTGAAAGCTCTTTATTCCGTTCAAGATTTAAAAAAATGAAATCTATCTTATTTTGGAATAAGTATATGAAACACTGGCATGCTACATAATGCGCATGCCGGGTTGTGCTCCGCTATGAGGCTCCAGCAACCAGATCTCCTTTCCACCGGGGCCAGCAGCTAGCACCATTCCTTCAGACATGCCAAACTTCATTTTTCGTGGTTTAAGGTTGGCTACCATGACCGTCAACTTACCTTTCAGGTCTTCAGGCTGGTAGGCCGATTTTATGCCAGAGAATACAGTTCGTGTCTCGCCACCCAGATCCAGAGTGAGACGCAGCAGTTTGTCTGCCCCTTCAACATGGTCGGCTTCCGCTATCAGGGCAACACGCAGGTCTACCTTGGCAAAGTCAGGAAATTCAATCTCATCGGCAATGGGCTCAGAGAGACCTGCCGGTGCCTGATTGTCATTTGTGTTTGCGGGTTGGCTACCATTAACACTGGCTTCGGCAATCGCATCTTCTTTCGATACTTCGACCATTGCTTCTACTTTGCTCATCTCAACGCGAGTCATCATGGGCTTGAATTTTGAGACTTCATGCCCCAAAAGAAGTTGATCTCGCTCATGCCAGTTCAATTTGATATTTAAAAAGGCCTCAGATTTTTCGGCCATGGCTGGCAATACCGGTGCAAGGTAGGTGATCAGCAGCTTGAACATGTTGATGGCGTTGGAGCATATATTCTGTAAGGCTTGATCTTGACCTTCTTGCTTGGCAATGACCCAGGGTTCTTTATCATTAATATACTGGTTCGCGTGATCGGCCAGTTCCATAATCAGTCTGATTGCCTTGCCAAAATCTCTTGATTCGTACAGTGCAGCGATTTCGTCGCCTGCCCCTACAAATTTTTGCAGTAAATCGGGCTCATCACAGGTTGCGGAGAGCTGACCGTCAAATCGTTTGGTGATGAAGCCGGCACAGCGGCTTGCAATATTAACGACTTTTCCGACCAGGTCAGAGTTGACCCGTTGGGCAAAATCTTCCAGGTTGAGGTCAAGGTCATCGACGTGGCTAGTGAGCTTTGCGGCGAAATAGTAGCGCAG
>JBFKTM010000203.1:0-5967 GCA_041636295.1 Oleiphilaceae bacterium | reverse complement strand
GCTGTGTCTGACGCTTAATAACATGTTGCACCAACACCTCTTGCTCACTTGATGAGATCCCTTCAAAGTCAGCTCGAACAATAAATCCATCCTCTCCAACGGGCTCGTGTAACACGTCACAAGCAATAACAACCGCAACAAGCTTCAAACCAATATTGGAAGGGAATAGCGTCATATCCAACAATATTCGATCATTGACTTGCAACTGCTCGTTGGTCGGAAACGCAATCCCGCAAGCGCTGATGTTCACTTGTTGTGACCGTTTTTGCTGCTCCGCCACTGGCTCAGTCAGCGTTTCGTCCAGAGAGAATGCAAGATTGATTTTACGATTAAAGAGTGCGAATAACTCATGCACTTGGGGCTGAACCATTTTCAGTGTTTCAAGACTTGCATTGATCTGATTTTCAAGCTGTATGAACAGAGTGGTCGGTGTACTCAAGTTCATGCCGGTCACGGCGGTATCGCCCCCGCCCAAAACACAGTAAGTTATGGATACCTGATCAGTAATACGGAAATAACGCCTTCGCTCTTGATTATTAGATAGCATGCCTTCCACGCCTAGAATTAATATAGTTATTTTAAAACCCAGTTAAAAAATTTCATCAGGATCCAGCTCTTCCAATCCATCCAGCTGGTCCCCCCTGAAACTCGTAGGGTCAAGCTCTTGTGCCTTTCGAATATCTTCCTTTAAACCCGGATCTGTCGGCTCCTGGAGAATAATTTCCACTCGGCGATTTCTGGCGCGGCCTTCGGGCGTATCATTGGGCACCAGCGGCTTCGTATCTGCCAATCCGGTAATCGTAAAGCGCTTCTGATCCAACGTTCCATCATCAAATAAACCATGAGCCACTTCTAGCGCCCTGGCAACAGATAGATCCCAATTGGATGGAAACTTCGCCGTATTGATAGGTATATTGTCGGTATGGCCTTCCACAGCAATATGCCCTTCAATTCCAGCCAGCAACTCAATCAACTTATCCAGTACAGGAAAGAATTCGGTCTGAAGTTGAGCTGAACCAGAAGAAAAAGAACCTTTCTCCTGCACCCGGATCACGATTTTCCGTCCACGGGTTTCAATCTCTACCATATTACTGCGAATTTCGTTTTCCAGCTTAGCCGCCATATCCATGGCATTATTCTCGGTCTTCTCTACCAACTCTTGGAGTTTTTTTATAACAACGTCATTAATTGCTTGTTGCTCATCCTGCTGTTCAGCACACTGCTCTTCGACCGCTTTACTTATTTGCGCTTCACACAGCACTTCTAACGTTGACTGATCAGGCTCAGTCGTATGCTGCATAACCACTTGCAGCGGTGACGGATCAGGACGCCCGGGTGAAAACTCCTGGGCGATAATGCTGGTTCCCTTTGGTATATCATTTACATTTACCTGATTCTGTACCCCAAAAGCCTCACGCATCGACCCTGCCAAGCGTTTGAACTTCAGCGCGTCCATCTCGGCAAAAGAGAGTAACAATACGAAAAAACACATCAACAGGGACATCAAGTCTGCAAACGTTGCTAACCAGGCAGGGAGCCCTACGGGGCATTCGGGGCATTCCTGTTCTTCTTCACTCATTCAAACAATACTCACAACAAACTTTTGCTAACGTACAATTTTTACGGGCTGGCCAGTGCTTGTAAAGGGACTAATAATTCTCCCAAGCCCCCTGTCCCCGATTGCTATGACTCTTCAGCGACCGCACGCTTACTTTCTGGCAAGTAGGTACGTAGCATCTGCTCAATGACTCTTGGATTTTGACCAGCCTGAATCGCCAGCAGAGCATCGATGATCATGCTCTTTAACAACTGCTCTTCGCCCATACGGTTTTTAAGTTTATCTGCAATTGGCAACGCCACCATATTTCCTAACATTGCGCCATACAGTGTCGTTAACAGTGCTACCGCCATTGCTGGGCCGATTGACTTAGGATCATCCATGTTAGACAACATGGCAACCAATCCCACCAGAGTACCAATCATCCCCATCGCCGGCGCAACATCGCCTAAGGCCATAAAGACACTATTGCCTTGCCCATGCCGTTCTACAGCGAGGTTTTTATCTTTAGTTAACAACGCACGAACGACATCTGCATCATGACCATCAACCAGTAGCTGTATCCCCTTGGCTAAGAAGTCATTGCTGATTTCTTTTCCTTCCAGTGAAAGCAACCCTCCTTTTCGCGCCGCATCAGCCATCTCGACAATTTGTTCAATCAGCTCTTCCGGCTTATCCATTTTAAACATAAACGCCTTGGCTGCCACTTTCCCGGCGCCTAGAAACTGGCCAAGCGTAAACTTCATTAAAACAACAAAAATAGACCCTATCAGAACGATCAATACGGAGGGAACATCAACAAACATCCCCAGTCCGCCACCCAAAACCATTGCCATGATGACAATAGCAAAACCGCCTAATAGACCTACCAGACTAGCTAAATCCACTCCTAATTCCTCACCTTACTCACGCTTCTCATGTTACCTACCGACAGGATCATTAAACGGTATAAGATAGTCGGCCACATCGACTTTCAGTAGCCGCTCAGATTAACTCTGATTAATAGATTATCGTTTAATACACACTGTAATACCGGAGACAATCATATAATTACCTACCTGTGCAAATACACCACATCGCTCTGCAAAGAAAAATGATTGCGATTGATTGTGGTCTGGTATAATACATCCCAACTAACATTGTAGCCGTATTTTTTCAAAAATCATGAATAAATTTAATAATCTATGATTACTTTATGGTTGACATCGCTAGTACGTAAACAACGACTTACCAACAAAACGCAATAGGTTTGAGGCATCATGTCTACTACTAAGTCTAATACTAAGTCTAATACTAAAAATACGGCGGCCAACACAAACGAAGCCGTGGCAACCACTGGCGAAATCGTAGACTTTGAAAAATCGCTTAGAGAGCTGGAAGACATAGTTCGAAAAATGGAACAAGGCGAACTCCCACTGGAGAAGTCTTTGGAGGCCTTTGAAGAAGGCGTAAGGCTCACACGGAACTGCCAAACAGCCTTACAAAAGGCTGAGCAGAAGGTGGCTCTTTTGGTAAAAAAAGCAGATGGTGAATATACCACTACAGATTTTAAGAACGCCGACAACGATTAATACCATTACTGCGAACCAGCATCGACACTCATGAATAACAGCAACGCTATCAAACAGTATTTCACGGAATGCCAGCAATTAATCGACAACACGCTTGATCTCTGGCTACCACCATCATCTGTGCAACCCGAGAAACTTCACTCAGCGATTCGATACAGCACGATTGCTGGTGGAAAGAGAATACGGCCAGTATTGGTATTTGCGACTGCGGAAGCTTTTGGCTTAACTAAAGAACAAGCGCTGCCAGCCGCCTGTGCGGTAGAGTTAATTCACGCTTACTCGCTAATTCATGACGACCTGCCTGCGATGGATGATGACGAGCTTCGTCGCGGCCAACCAACGTGCCATATTCAATATGATGAAGCAACGGCCATTCTTGCCGGGGATGCATTACAGACCCTGGCATTTGAAATACTGTGCCAGCGTGGCGAGTACTCTCCCCAAACCCGACTCAACATGATATCGACACTGAGCATAGCAAGCGGGCATCGGGGAATGGTCGGCGGTCAGGCGATTGATCTGGAGGCTGTTGGCCAACACCTCTCGCTGGACGAGTTGGAAAAAATGCATAACTTTAAAACGGGGGCTTTAATCGAAGCGAGCATTGTGCTTGGCGCACAGTGTGGCACCACCCCTGACCAGCACACACTCACCAACCTAAAACTGTATGCCCGCAGCATTGGCTTGGCGTTTCAGGTGCAGGATGACATATTGGATATTATCAGCAATACAGAGGTGCTAGGTAAAACACAGGGAGCCGATGAAGCACGAAACAAACCGACCTATCCGGCACTACTTGGTCTTGACGGCGCTATAGAAAAGGCACAAGAGCTGCACCATTCGGCTTTACAAGCGCTAAGCAATTTACCTGATTTCGACACCGACCGCCTCGCACAAATTAGTGAATTTATAATCAACCGCAGTAGCTAGTGCCACACTGAGACCGCCGTGCTATAAAAGTGCACGGCTTTGTGTCATTTTGTCGAATATACGGGTTATAATGGCGCCTTGTTGTCTCAACGGATTTACAGCGCCGGATGCTACAGTCTCACGTTTTTCAAGAAATACCAACTCACAGGCCCAACACACCACTACTGGATAGAATAGACTCTCCAGCTCAGCTTCGTTTGTTGAGTGAAGAGCAACTACCCCAGCTCGTCCATGAGTTGCGTTCGTTTTTACTATACAGCGTCGGCCAGTCTGGCGGACATTTTGGTGCAGGACTCGGTGTTGTCGAGTTAACGACAGCACTACATTATGTCTTTAATACTCCAGAAGACCGCCTGGTTTGGGATGTCGGCCATCAAGCTTACCCCCATAAGATTTTAACCGGTCGCCGTGAACTCATGACGCAAATCAGACATAAAGATGGCCCTGCCGCCTTTCCGCGTCGCTCAGAAAGTGAGTTCGATACCTTTGGCGTTGGCCACTCAAGTACATCTATCAGTGCGGCATTGGGTATGGCAATCGCCGCAAAATTACAGGGCATTAAACGTCATTCTATTGCCGTTATTGGTGATGGCGCAATGACTGCAGGCATGGCATTTGAAGCACTTAGTCATGCCGGAGACGCAAAACCCGATCTTCTGGTTATTCTCAACGATAATGATATGTCCATTTCCAACAATGTTGGCGGACTCAATAATCACTTGGCTCGCATACTGTCCGGTAAAACTTACAACCACATGAGGGATAGTGGCAAAAACCTGCTAAGTCACAGCCCAAACCTGATGGAACTTGCGAGAAAGACAGAAGAACATTTTAAAGGAATGATGGCTCCGGGCACCCTATTTGAAGAACTCGGCTTTAATTACATTGGCCCGATTGATGGCCACGACTTGCCGACCATGATTGCGACACTGGAGAATATGAAAGAGCTGAGTGGCCCACAGTTTCTTCACGTCGTTACCAAAAAAGGTAAAGGGTTTGCGCCTGCAGAGGCTGACCCCATCGGCTATCATGCGATCAACAAGATAGCCCCGGGCCCCGATACAAATAAGGAATCAGAGCAGAAAGTGGCCAAGCCAAAGTTTTCCAATATTTTTGGGCAGTGGCTTTGCGATGTAGCAGAACAAGACCCCCGCCTGGTCGGAATTACGCCCGCCATGAAAGAAGGGTCAGACCTTATTGCCTTTGCGGAACGCTTTCCTGAGCGCTATTTCGATGTTGCTATTGCAGAGCAGCATGCGGTGACATTGGCTGCGGGTATGGCCTGTGACGGTGCCAAGCCGGTGGTCGCGATCTACTCGACTTTTTTACAGCGCGCCTATGACCAGCTCATTCATGATGTCGCAGTGCAGAGCCTTGATGTACTTTTTGCGATTGATAGAGCAGGCCTGGTAGGAGAAGACGGCCCCACTCACGCGGGCAGTTTCGATCTATCCTATTTACGCTGCATTCCAGAAATGGTCATTATGGCCCCTTCTGACGAAAATGAACTCCGTCAAATGCTGAATACCGGCTACCACTATCAGGGTCCAGCTGCGGTACGTTATCCAAGAGGTACTGGTGCCGGTGCATTAGTAGAATCGGCACTGGAGCGTCTCCCCATAGGCAAAGGGAGAATCGTGCGAGAAGGTAGCAACGTCGCTATTTTAGCCTTTGGCACATTACTCCATGAAGCGATCCGTGCCGCAGAAGAAATTGATGCCACCGTCATCGACATGCGTTTTGTGAAGCCTTTAGATGAAACACTGATAACCGAAACAAGTCAAACACACTCGCTACTGGTTACCATTGAAGAGAATGCAATTGCTGGCGGTGCAGGTAGTGGTGTTAACGAATTTATCAACCAGGCATCGATTGATACCGCCATTATCAATCTGGGGTTGCCGGATT
>JBFKTM010000202.1:0-5979 GCA_041636295.1 Oleiphilaceae bacterium | reverse complement strand
CAAAACGTTTGCCGGGAATGGTGCCTTTTTCGACTCCATCAATGGTGACTCGGGTGCCTGTGCCCGGGATGTAGTCTATATTGACTTCATCGCCTCTCATCAGTTTACCCTCGAACATGCTTAAGAATTGATCGATACTGGGTTCGAGTCTGGTTTGTTCTTCCTTGCTGATGTTGAGTACTAAGGCGTCTTTTAATGCTCTTGCTACCTTTCGGGCCGTCACTTTTCTGAGTAAAACGTGAAAGAGCATTCGCTTGTATTCATCACTTTCAAGGATCTGTTTCTCGTCATGTGATGGATTTTCGAGGTATAGCCCGCCAACATAAGTGTCGACAATCATAAATGTCTTCCTTAATGAGGCTCCATTTAAGCTTAGTACGGGGGTTGATGCATCCATCTGAACCTCTTCCTTTAATTCAACATCGTTGATGCTTCGTGCGTGTGAGGTTAAAGGAAGGATGGCAAGAATGAACAATAGAAGTCTGGTCATGGTCATAGTTAAGTCCCTATTGTTTTTGTTGTGACTGGGTTGGGTTAAGGTAAAAAATTGTGTATCAATGTATCTAAAAATTAATTCTATGTGAAAATCCGCCGAAAGTACTTGAATCTTGCCTCAGAATTTAACCTATTGTTCGATATGTGATCACACTCAACTAAAAGAGGTGATTTAATGCAGGGTTGGGGTGTTTTTTGCAGAAATTGACAAGTGGTAAGGTTGGGCGTTTGAGGGGACCTGAAGCGATTGAGGCTTCAGGTGAGTTGGGTGACTTACAGAGAGCGGGCTGCTTCTAAGACTTCTTCTGCATGTCCCTTGACTTTAACTTTCCTCCACTCTTTTTTAAGGGTGCCATTGCTATCGATGAGAAAGGTGCTGCGCTCAATCCCCATATACTCTTTGCCATATAACTTCTTAAGCTTAATTACATCAAACAGGTTGCAAAGTGTTTCGTCAGGGTCTGAAATGAGTTCAAATGAAAATTCATGTTTTTTCTTGAAGTTTTCATGAGTTCTGAGACTATCCCGAGAGGCACCAAAAATTACCGTATTGGCTGCTTTGAACTCGCTTGCCAAATCTCGGAAGTTTTGACCCTCTGTCGTGCAGCCCGGCGTATTATCTTTTGGATAAAAATAGATGACAGTATTTCGACCATAAAGTGATTCGGGGGTAACCACTATATCGCTGGTTGCATTGGACTCAAAAGTCGGTAATGGTGCGTTTAGCTGGGCTTTTGACATGTCTGTTCCCTGTGTCATCGGTTTGCTTAATTGTTTCTTGCGGGTTCGATTGCAGCGTCTAGGTTCAAGTCGTCGCAAAATACCATAAACTCCTCTCTAAGCGTTGCTAGGTGGGTGTTAGAGGGGATGGTGATCGCCATATTCAGGTTGAACATTTGAGTGCCGGTATGTGGTGCGCTGTAAGTACCTGTTTGCAGGTCATCTATATTGATATTCTGTTGCGAAAAGAAATTGGCAATCTTATGCACTATTCCAGGATTATCCAGTGCGACAACATTTACAGTGTAGCAAATGGCTGGTTTGGGTTGGCGTGGTTGGGTGTGTTTGATAATCGTGGTTAAATCCAGTTTTTTGGCTAATGCTGGAATGGCGTTCTCCAATTTCGCTATATCATTCCATGAGCCTGAAACCATCATGATGACAGCGAACTCTCCACCCAAAACGGTCATGCGACTATCGATTATATTGCAGTTGTTGTCGGCGCTTGTTTTTGCAAGTTCATTTACGATACCGGGACGGTCGCTGCCAATTGCGGAAATGACTAGGTGGTTTTCTTTGCTGGATGTTGTGCTCATTTAAATTGTCCGGATTTCGAAGGTTGTACTAAATCAAGGATACGCGTAAGTCCTTAACGGTTTTATTAATAAAATTGCGGTATTAGCGTCAATTGCCTATGGTCTGCTTTGATTAGGTGGCTGTCAACCCTGTTGTATTTATCGCTATATTTATAGCGTTTTTACCGAAGCCTGTTAAGTAATCTGCGCTTAATCTTCAAATATTCTTCTTAAGTGGGCTTTATTCTATCTTCAGCCCTTGTTTAACATAGGTCTCGCGATTAACATATCCCTTTTTATTCTGCACTATTTCCCCTGCATGGAGTGACCTATGATTTCTGGCAGCCTAGTGGCGCTTGCTACCCCTATGAACCCTGATGGAACACTTGATTGGGAGCGTTTAGATGGGCTTGTGGACTTTCATGTCAATAATGGTACCAACGCAATCGTTGCTGTAGGAACTACAGGCGAGTCTGCCACGCTTGATCCTGAAGAACACTGTGCGGTTATTCGTAGAGTTGTAGAACGAGTGAATGGTCAGATTGCGGTCATCGCTGGAACCGGTGCAAACTCGACAACTGAGGCCATCGACCTTACTCGAGAAGCTAAAGATATTGGTGTTGATGCCTGTCTGTTAGTTACTCCTTACTACAATAAGCCCACTCAGGAAGGTTTGTATCGCCACTATAAGGCTATTGCGGAAGCCGTTGAGGTCGACCAGATTCTATATAATGTGCCAGGCCGGACCGCTGTAGATATGTTGAATGAGACCGTCGTTCGCCTCGCTGATGTTCCAAATATCACCGGCATTAAAGATGCGACAGGTGATCTGGCGCGGGGTAAAGAACTGATTGAGCTATTGGGTGACAGAATGGCTGTTTATTCTGGCGATGATGCGACGGCCGTTGAACTTATCCTACTCGGCGCTAAGGGTAATATATCAGTAACCGCTAATGTTGCACCTAAAGAGATGGCTGACTTGTGTCGACTGGCGTTGGCTGGTGATGCTGAACAAGCGCGGGCGATTAATGATCGTTTAATGCCTCTCAATCAGACGTTGTTTATTGAAGCTAACCCCATTCCTGTGAAGTGGGCACTACAGCAAATGGGGCTGATAAATGATGGGATTAGATTGCCATTGACGCCGTTGAGCGATTCTTTTCACGCTAATGTATTGAGCGCTATGAAAAGTGCCGGTGTATTGTGATTCTAACGATAATTAACCTTCCGTCTAAAGCCGATAGTGTATTTAATGAATTTATTTAGATTTAGTGTAGTCGCGTTAATCTCATTAATGTTGGCAGCCTGTGGCATTGTGAGAGATCGGTCCAATGACTATATAAATGCAGAGCATGGTGCGCCTTTAAAAGTGCCTGAGTGGTATCAGCAATCTGCTATTGAGCCGAAGCACCCAATACCTCCCATCGATAACCGAAGAGGCTTGCCTGCTAAATACCAGTTGCCGACACCGCCTGATGCCACCATTGCAATACTGACGGAAAATTATGTGGTTGAATCCCTGGATGATCAGACTTGGTTGTTGATTAATGATGCGCCAGGTCGTATTTGGCCATCATTGGACCGTTTCTGGGAAGAGAACGGCATTGTTGTGAAGTTCGAGAACCCGAGCTTGGGGCTGATGCAGACCGAAGTGGTTGGTTCGACACTATTATCCAATCAATTGTTATCGAGAATTGACATTCGCAGCTCTCGTACAGACAAACCTTTGATGTTTCAAGCAAAATTGGGGCAGGGCGTTAAAAGAAATACGACTGAGCTGCAGGTGCGAGTATTAGCGACGAAAAAGGGAGGTCAGGCGTTCAAGGGGTGGTCTGGACGCCCGGGCAATGAAGACGCCGAAAAGAAACTGCTTAATATTATTAGCTCCTACTTAGAAAATAACCAGTCGTATCGTAGCTACTCACTATTGGCCAATGATATTGGTGGTAACTCGAAGGTGGCGCTGATCGCCGATCAGGGGGATCAGCCATACCTGAATTTGGATCTTTCGTTTGAACGTGCGTGGAGTTCTGTGTCAAAGGCATTGCGAGGTGCCAAAATCAAGGTGGCCGATTTAGATCGTAGCCAAGGGGTGTTCTATCTGGACTATGGTCGTGAGGAGGAGCGTTCGGGTTGGTTCTCGGGGCTTTTTTCTGATAAAGATAGCAAGAGGTCTGAATACAATTACCGTCTTCAGCTAGATAAAGTGGAAGAGAGCTATCAGCTTAAGGTAAATAAGGTTGATGAAGAGGCGAAACGTGTTGAGGAAATGGAAATTTTAAACCTGCTGCTTGATAATATTTCCTGATCCCTTTATTGAATTGTTGAAGGAGGCAGCCTGTTGGCTGTCTTATTGAAAATATAGAAATTTAAAATTTTTGAGGCATTGTTCCGATGGAAAAACGTGAAGAACTCTATTCTGGTAAAGCGAAGTCTGTTTATAAGACTGATAATCCAGATCGATTTGTATTGTTATTCAGGGATGATACTTCTGCATTTGATGGTCAGAAAATTGACCAGTTGAGCCGGAAGGGCATGGTCAATAACAAGTTTAATGCGTTTATCATGACCAAGCTTGAAGAGGCTGGCATTCCCACTCATTTTGATCAGTTGTTGTCTGACCAGGAGTCGCTGGTTAAGCGATTGGATATGATTCCAGTAGAGTGCGTTGTTAGAAATATTGCAGCCGGCAGTCTGTGTCGCAGGCTTGGTGTGGAAGAAGGGATTGATCTTACGCCTCCTACTTTTGAACTGTTTCTAAAAAATGATGAACTACATGATCCTATGATTAATGAGTATCATGTCAAATCATTTGGGTGGGCGACTGAAGAGCAGCTGAAGGAGATGACCCGTCTTACGTTTGAAGTGAATACAGTGCTGAAAAAACTGTTTGATGAAGCCGGTATGCTGTTGGTTGATTATAAATTGGAGTTTGGAGTGGTGGATGGTGCAATTGTGTTGGGTGATGAGTTCAGCCCTGACGGTTGTCGAATCTGGGATAAAGAAACACGCAACAAAATGGATAAAGATCGTTTTCGCCAGGGTCTTGGTAGTGTTATCGAAACATACGAAGAGGTTGGTCGCCGCTTAGGTGTGGAGTTTTAATTAACGGTCACCGTAATAATCATCACAGGAGAATGGAATGAAGTTAATAAAACAAGGTGTCGCGGTATTGGCTGCATCCCTTATTTCGGTCACTTCGTCTGCGGATATTTTGGGGGCATCAGCAGCCTTTACCTATTGGGCTCCCGATAGTTCAGGGGATATTCAATCCGGTGGTGATAAGATTGATATTGATAAAAATCTGGGGCTCGGTGGTGAAGAGTTTATGATCTTTACTGCTGCGCTTGAGCATCCCGTACCGCTGCTGCCTAACGTGAGATTCCAGTATTTCGATATGGATCAGGTGGCGCACGGCTCACTGAATAATGTTAATTTCAATGGTCAGAACTTCAATGGTAATGTGCAGACAAGCCTAGACCTAAGCCACTACGATTTTACTCTTTATTATGAAATTCTAGATAACTGGGTAAACCTTGATTTAGGTGTAAC
Source organism: Oleiphilaceae bacterium (assembly GCA_041636295.1). Taxonomy (GTDB): domain Bacteria; phylum Pseudomonadota; class Gammaproteobacteria; order Pseudomonadales; family Oleiphilaceae; genus Alkalimarinus. The sequence goes on along the minus strand of JBFKTM010000202.1, from coordinate 637 downwards.
GGCTAAAGTCTTTGACGGATTACTGCTCATGAGAGATCAGACATCCGGTAATACGAGTCGAACCGATATTGACGAGATAATACCCATGTTATACGGAAGTGCGGTTTTTGACTTCCCAATCACGTCGTTATCTGCAGGTGTTGAAGGGAGTGCCATTTCGTTGGGGGGGGATACCGTTTACGATATGGTTGCAAAGCTCAGATTCAGGGCTGGTTTGCTTGGCTTGGAAGCGGGTTATAGAGCGATTGGTGTAGAGGTTGATGACATCAGTAATATTGATGTTGATACACAAATTGATGGGCCTTATGTCAGCGCTATGCTGGTATTCTAATATTCTCAAGTTAATAAGGAGTATCGAGTGAGGATTCTTGTTACCGGGACGGCCGGCTTTATCGGTTCGACCTTGGCAATCCGTTTGTTGGAGCGTGGTGATGAGGTTATTGGGGTTGATAACCTGAATGACTATTATGAAGTTACGCTGAAAGAGGCAAGACTTGCTCGATTAAAGGTCTATCCTGGATTCACGGATGTTCGCCTGTCGGTGGAAGATCGTGATGGCATGGAAAAACTCTTTAAGCAGTATCAGCCGGAGCGAGTGGTTCACTTGGCAGCGCAGGCGGGGGTTAGGTACTCACTT
>JBFKTM010000201.1:0-6000 GCA_041636295.1 Oleiphilaceae bacterium | reverse complement strand
TACCGAATTCGAAAGCTCAATCATTCAACGCAGGGAAGATATTGAAAAAGCCTTTAGCAATGCCTTAGCAGTCGATAAAAATATTGGCTCTGCACTAGGCGCAAATGACGATCTTCAAAATATCTACGAAGAGTGGAAATCACTTCGGTCGCTTGCTTTTTCGCTCACCCCGTCACAGAGTTTCACTCGCCACACCGAACTGATAGACGATATATTGGCACTGATTGTTCTCACGGGTGATCGGTCAAATTTGATCCTTGATCCTTACTTAGACAGTTTTTACAGCATGGATCTGGTTATTAACCGAATCCCTGTATTAGTTGAGTTCATGGGACAAGCACGAGGCCTAGGTGCCGGTGTGCTGGCGGCAGGTACCACACTACCCAGCCAACAACAGGCACTCACAGAGCTAACCGCTGCACTAAAAATCGCCCAGCGAGGTGTTAGCACATCCTACAGCAGTGGGGCAAAAGCGAGCCAAGAGTTAGCATCCGTTCTTGGTGCCCAAGATCGCAGCGCTGAAAATGCGGTAGCCCAGTTTATTGAGGCGGTTATATCCGTGCAGAACAGAGAGTTCACAGGTAACTCAGAACAGTTCTTTGCATTGGGCTCTACCGCAATTGCAGAATCATTTAAGCTGTATGACCAGTCTATCGATCTTCTCAATACGCTACTTGAGCGGCGCTATAACACACTCAACCTGACCTTTTACGGTCTCGCGTTATTTACCACGTTAGCAATTGTATTGGTAACGCTGATTGGTACCACCGTCGCCCGCAACATACTCACAACTATCAGAGCCAGCCTGGCCAACTTCGCGGCAATTAGCAGCGGTGACTATAAACAAACCCTGGCAATGACGGGGAATAATGAGCTATCAGGACTAACCCGTTCCATCACCTCCATGCGCATTAAAATAGGTTTTGATGTCGAAGATGGCTCCAAACGAGCGGCGATTGCAACACGCCTCAAGCAAGCACTGGATAATGTTAGCGCTAACGTGATGGTGGCCGACCACAATCGCACCATTATTTATATGAATGATGCGGTTGTTAAAACACTGCGTAACGCCGAATCCGATATCCAGAAAGATCTGCCAAATTTCAATGTAGATAGTTTATTGGGCTCGAGCATTGATGTCTTCCATAAAAACCCTGAACATCAGAAGCGATTACTGGAGGGGCTCACAACCACCCACAACGCAGCCTTGGTAATTGGTGGTCGATCTATGGATCTATCGGTCAACCCGGTCCACAATGAAGCCAACGATCGATTGGGAACCGTAGTGGAATGGACAGATCGCACACTTGAAGTGGCTATTGAAAAAGAGATTGACGGTATTGTAGATGCTGCAGCCCGAGGCGATCTATCGAAACGTATTGATATGGCAGGGAAAGTCGGCTTCTTCGAGAATCTCAGTACTGGCCTGAACCAGTTACTCGAAAGCGCGTCATCTTTCGTCTCAGATGTAGGACAGTTATTCTCGCTACTCTCGGAAGGCAACCTGACTAGACCCATTGATAAAGAGTATGAAGGTGACTTCCAACGTATAAAAAATGATGCCAACGGCACAATCAATAAGCTAACCGATATCATAACCCAGATACGGGAGGCAGCAAATACGGTTCATACCGCTGCAGACGAGATCGCCCAGGGCAATACCGACCTTAGCCAGCGGACGGAAGAACAGGCCAGCTCTTTGGAAGAGACCGCCTCCAGCATGGAACAGATCACAGCCACGGTTAAGCAGAGCTCTGACAATGCCAGCGAAGCCAATCAGCTGGCGACCGATGCCAAAAACAAGGCTCAACAAGGTGGAGAGATCGTTCAAGAGGCCGTTGAGGCGATGAAAGAGATCCTCTCGTCCAGTAACCGCATTAACGATATTATTGGGGTCATTGATGAAATCGCCTTCCAAACTAACCTGCTGGCCTTGAACGCAGCCGTTGAAGCGGCAAGGGCTGGTGAACAGGGCCGGGGCTTTGCCGTTGTGGCTGGCGAAGTTCGCAATCTATCCAAACGTTCAGCAGATGCCGCAAAAGAGATCAAAGACCTAATTAGAGACAGTGTTGTAAAAGTGGAAACCGGCTCGAATCTGGTCAACGACTCCGGTCAAACCCTGGGCGCAATTGTCCATGCAGTCGAACGCGTAGCCAGTATGATTAATGAAGTAAATAACGCAGCGTCAGAACAGACTTCAGGCATTGAACAGATCAATCAGGCAGTCGCGCAAATGGACGAGATGACACAGCAGAATGCGGCCCTTGTCGAGCAAGCATCTGCAGCAAGTGAAGCCATGTCTGAACAGGCATCCAGCATGAACAGACTGATCGGATTCTTTAAGGTAGGAGATAACATCGGTAGGGCTTCAATAGTAGCCCCCAACCGCCCCAGCGAACCTATTATGACCTATCAACCTCAGGTTAGGACAAGCAATGTCGGAGGCGCAACAGCGGCAACTTTCTCAGCCGATGATGACTGGGAAGATTTTTAGGTAATGTCACTAAACGAAGGGGTCAGACCCAACGGGTCTGACCCCTGATGCACAGATCGATGCCTACTTAATTAGCCCCTTAAATCGCAATAGGTGCCCTGATAATCGAGTCAGGCTCATATCCTTCAAACTCAAAATCCTCAAACTCATAGTCAAAAATAGACTCAGGCTTTCGCTTGATAACTAGTGTGGGAAGTGCACGGGGCTCTCTTTTTAACTGCTCAAATACGATATCATCGGTCAGGTGGTTCTGATACAGATGACAATCTCCAAAGGTGTGCACAAACTCCCCTACTTCAAGATCACACTGGTGCGCAATCATATGGGTCAGTAATGCATAGCTGGCAATATTAAAAGGAACGCCCAAAAACAAATCGGCACTGCGTTGGTAGAGCTGACAGGATAACTTGCCATCAAGTACATAGAACTGGAACAGACAGTGACAGGGTGCTAACGCCATTCGCCCCTGCTCCACATTGGCCTGTGGTCCAATCGACTCATCCGGCAGTTCGGCGGGATTCCAAGCAGAAACGATAAGTCGTCGGGAGTCCGGCTTGGACTTTATCTGTGCCATAACCTCTGCGATCTGGTCAACCGTGTCGCCGTTAGGTGCCACCCAGCTACGCCACTGCTTGCCGTAAATAGGCCCCAAATCGCCAGTCTCGGTAGCCCACTCATTCCATATCGAGACCCCGCGTTCCTTTAACCAGTTATTATCGGTAGAACCTTTCAAAAACCAGATTAATTCGTAAATCACGCTTTTTAAGTGAATCTTTTTGGTCGTCACCAAAGGAAAGCCTTTGGAAAGATCAAAGCGAATCTGTCGCCCAAACACTGAACGGGTTCCAACGCCGGTTCGATCACCTTTGTCTGTACCGTTATCGACCACATCCTGCATTAAATCCAAATATGCTTTCATCTATTACTACCTATTTTTAAAACGCAATTTAAAAACTAAACATCCGTAAAACCAGCTAATCTATACACGCCCCGATGCGGAAGTGCCCGGCAGACCATTCATTCGGTAGGCCCATACCATCATACCAATACCAATCAAAACCATCGGTAGCGACAACAGTTGTCCCATCGTCAGCCACTCCCACGCTAAATACCCAAGGTGTTCATCTGGCTGTCGGAAAAACTCGACAACAATTCTAAACGCGCCATAGCATAGAAGGAATAGTCCAGATACAGCCATTTTGGGGCGCTGCTTAGAAGAAAACCACCAGAGAATAGCAAATAGCGCAATGCCTTCCAGTGCAAATTGGTAGAGCTGGGACGGGTGTCGCGGCAGATCGCCGGCACGAGGAAAAACCATCGCCCAGGGTACTTCTGCTACTCGCCCCCACAGTTCGCCCCCAATAAAATTACCAATACGACCAGCCCCAAGTCCAACCGGTACTAACGGTGCTACAAAGTCAGAAATTTCAAAAAAAGTACGACCTAGTTTCCGACCAAACCACCACATGGCGAACATGACACCTATCAGGCCACCATGAAACGACATACCGCCTTCCCATACTTTAAATAACCACAATGGATTATCGAGAAAACGATCGAAATTGTAGAAAAAGACGTAACCGAAACGTCCGCCCAACACTACGCCCATAGCACAATAGAAGATAAGATCTCCCATCTGCTCAGCATTGATTGGAGACCAGTTTTTAGCCGCCCGTCTTTTACCAAGATACCAAGCCGTAGCGAACCCAATCAAGTACATCAATCCATACCAATGGATTTTCAAGGGTCCTATCGATACAGCCACCGGATCAATTTGAGGGTATTTCAACATTAAACAATTCCTTAGCGTGTCCTTATGTATCAACAGTATAAAACTGTAAACGATGGATTTAGAGTGCTAACCCATCCACTAATTTATATTTTGCGACCACTCATTTATGCCAGCAAAAACCGACTCCCGACAACAAATAGAAGTAAGGCAAAAATACGTTTTAACACATCTGCCGGTAACTTATGTGCCAGTTTCGCCCCTACACGAGCAAAATAAACACTTGTAATGACAATACCAAGAAAGGCGGGTAAATAGATAAAACCAGCACTCCACTCCGGTAATGAAGGGTGTTCCCACCCTTTATAGATGTTGGTTACAGCGGCTGCCACAGCAATAGGCAGGCCGCAAGCCGCTGACGTTCCAACCGCTTGTTGCATTCGCACATTACACCAGGATAGAAAAGGCACCGAAAGAGAGCCGCCGCCAATACCAAAAATGGCCGATGCCCATCCAATACCCGCTCCTGTACCTATTAAACCAGGAGAGCCCGGTATATCGCGACTAGGTTTGGGTTTTAAACCAAACCCCATTTGTGCCGCCATGACTAGGGCAAAAACACCAATCACCTTCTGTAATACAGGGCCACTCAACTCCGCTGCCGTAAACACGCCTAACACTGCGCCCACAATGATACCCATTGCCATCGGCTTAAAGATATCCCAGCGCACTCCACCCTTTTCCTGATGAGCCTTCACCGAGCTTATTGAGGTAAAAACGATCGTTGCCAGTGAAGTCCCGACCGCCATATGTGTCAGCACCTCAGGCGGTATCCCTTGGTAGGTAAAACTAAAAACCAGTACTGGCACAATGATTAACCCGCCACCGATTCCAAATAACCCCGCTAGCAAGCCGGCCACAGCACCTAACGCCAAATAAAGTAGCAGTACCATTTAACAGTCAACCCCTGAGTTTTACGAACAATAAATAGAGCCAGAAAAGAGTGGTATGATACACAAGAATGCTGCCTATGTCGTAAGAGAGTGTTCTACTCAAGATAAGCTAAATAGTTATATGAGCCAAAAATATGTGTTTGATTTTATTTGCTTGGATGCCCAGTGAAGATAACCGGCTCACGGTTGCTGCAAATCGTGATGAATTCTATCATCGTCCCAGCCGGCCAGCCCATTTCTGGGGACCAGATCGACAACTACTGGCGGGCAAAGACCTGCAGCAGCATGGCACCTGGCTGGGTATCACCCGTTCAGGGCGTTTTGCCGCCGTAACCAATTTCAGGCGACCTGATAAGACACCGTACCCGCTCTCCAGAGGCTCACTCACCGCTAACTTCCTAAATGGAGATGAAACACCAGAACAGTACCTTAAAAATATTCAGCAGGTCGACGAACAATATGCAGGATTTAACTTATTAATTGGCGATCAGCAAACGCTATTTTACTACTCCAACCGAAGTGATATGGCGCCACAACCATTAAAACCAGGATTTTACGGGCTTAGCAATCATTTGCTCAATACCCCATGGCCCAAAGTTAAAACCGGTCTTAGTCACTTCAAGCAGATTCTATCAAAAGATGAATTTGAGTCGTTTCCGGCTAAAGAACAAGCCCTGCTAAAGGTACTTCAGAGTGAGAGTCCGGCAGAAGATGAACAATTGCCAGAGACGGGCGTTGGGGCGGTTATTGAAAAAATGTTGTCGCCGCGCTTTATTAAAAGCCCCAGCTACGGAACACGGGCGAGTACAGTTTTGAGCATCGCT
>JBFKTM010000200.1:0-6055 GCA_041636295.1 Oleiphilaceae bacterium | reverse complement strand
GTCAGTTTCCAACGGTTACCGTGTTGGAGGTAGACCAGCTTATAGAAAAAATACGAACTATTATTGCGCAAGTATCCAATGTGGTCGAACTGATTATGTACCTTATATTAACGGCGGCTGCCTTGGCTGTAGCCGCACTGATTAATGTCTCCATGGTGGAACGGTATAAAGAAGGCGCGCTATTAAGAACGTTAGGTGCCAGGTCTAAATTAATCGCAGGGAGCCAGTTTATTGAGTTTGGCGTTATTGGTTTGCTGTCTGGTACTGTTGCGGTGATTAGTGCAGAGGTCGTCGTCTGGGCAATTCAGCGTAAACTGTTTGAAACAACCTTTACCTGGCATCCATCTATCTGGTTTTGGCTGCCACTCATAAGCAGTGTACTGATTGGTGCAGCCGGTTACTGCATGGTGAGAAAGGTCACGCGGCTACCGCCTGTTGTTGTGTTAAGGGATGACTGAAATGGCGAGTTAATATAATGTTTCGGTTGTAGTGGTCTGGAACTTTTTTCTGCAGATGAGACAAACAAAAAGGATTCCGTTGTTGGTGTGGCAGAGGCCGTAGCGTCAAAAGAAACTGTTTAAAAAAATAGGCCAGCGGTTGCTGGCCTTAATTCAGGGATGAAATTTCAGGTCGTGGCTTCTAAGCCCAGGCGGCATCCAGCACTGCACGAGCATCTTCGTATTTAACCTCTCTGGGGTTAAACATAATTGAACCGTCATCCAGCGTCATATCTGCAATTTTGGACAACTGAATTTTTTCTACTTTGCCGGTCTCTTTTAATGTACGAGGGAGCTTGCAGCGTTTATAGAGTTCGTCTCTCATGTGTTTAATCAGTTCGATCGACTTTTCAGCGCGTTTATCTGCGGGTGTAGATGCATAGATATCGGCCCCCCCCAGAGCAATCAACAGTTCCTCCAGCTGGGGCCGTATATTGTCGAGGTTATATTCAAGTACATAAGGTAGAAACAGATTCATACACAATCCATGGGGCAGGTGGCATGTTGCGCCAGCGCTATGACCTAGCGAATGCACCATTCCGCACATCGAGTTGGAGAATGCGATACCCGCCATCGTCGAAGCCTGGGCAAGTTCAAGACGACCGGCTTTGTCTTTCGGGTTATCCATAACATTCAGCAGGTTTTCACTGATTTTACGCACGGCAGCTAATGCATAAGCATCACTAATCGGGTTTTTGGCCAGACAGGTGAATGCTTCAACCGCATGGGTCATCGCATCCATTGCCGTCATGGCGGTAATATGTGCTGGCAGTGTCAGGGTCATTCTAGGGTCGATAACCGCTGCATTGGGCAGTAAGAAAGGTGATGCAAATGGCAGCTTCACGCCTTTTTCCGTGTCTGAAATCACCGCTACCGCCGTCACTTCAGAGCCCGTTCCTGCTGTTGTGGGCACAACGAAAAATGGCTTAAGGGCTCTTTTCAGATTTCCTGCGCCCGCATAAGCGCCTATATCGTCGCCACCTTCAGATACTAGAATGTTAACGCCTTTGCTGGTGTCGATGACCGAGCCACCACCGATGGCAATAATCGAATCACACTTCTTCTTTCTATAGAGCTTGGCGATTTGGGTAACGACCTCTTTTGAGGAATCCGGCGGAACATCATCAAAGATATCGACTACTTTTAGTTCACTCTCATCACAGGCTGTGAGCACATAGTCAACCAAACCTGCGCCCCGAACTCCCTTGTCAGTGACTATTAAAGGCTTTGATGCCCCTAAAGACGCGAGTTCAAACGGTATATGTTCTAGTGCTGCGTTGCCTGCAATTACCTTTACAGGGCAGAAAAACTCATAAAAATCTGTACTCATAATTAGTTCACCGTGACCAGGTTTGAAGCCATTTGAAAGTAGATGCGAGCGCCGTGAAGCAATTTTTCAGGCAACTTGATGGATGATGGATACTCTTTTACCGCGCGTTCGGCAAGCAGTTTGGGAAGAATAAATGACTCAAGCCGGTTGAGTATGCGCGTAACCCTCAGTGCATAACTGATATCTCCATCGACCAGCATGCGGTCGTGAGCAAATGCGATTGAGGTGCTTTCCTGAAAAGAGAGCACCATGAAGGCATGTGTTAGATGCTTGAACGCAATGCTGAGGTCTGGGGTTTGCTCCGGGTTACTTCCCAAAAATTCCAACTCGCCGTTTGGTTTTTTTTTAACGGTAAATGAAGGCCCATTTGGCATGACTTTCATCTGGAAGGAGAAGTCGTCTGGTAACACATTAACTTCCTTCTTGATGGCGACATCTACCTGACTGATAGCCTGCAGCGCACGCCCAATGACATTCATCATGGTCTCAACATATAAACGCTTTGCGGTTGAAACGGATGGTATTAACGCCATGGTTAGGATCCTGCTTGTAATTTAAGTAAGGTCGTTCACCCGGCTTTGCTGCCAGATGAATGTTAACTATCTGCTAATTCTTGTATAGGTATGTTTAGAGTATGTACTCTAAAAAGTCAAGCACCACTGTGTACCCGGCAGGTTGTCTTTGTATTGCGGACACAATCTGATTACACTCTAGATAACCCAATAAATGGTGAGGTGTTTTAAGGAACTCGCCCTCCATACTGTGGCTGACCATTCATAATAATTAGTTAGATAATAATCAGGCCTTGGCTCAGGTCAATTTGTGCGATAAGGAATTCAATATGAAGTTATGGGATAAGAAACGGCTACGAATTGCAAAAATTAGCTGTTTTGCTGCTTTTTGGGTGTTCTTCTATGCCCCCGTTTCAGTCGCCGTAGAGTACTCCCCAGACAAGTTAAAATGGAATCATCTGACATACTCCGGGTCGAAATTTTTTATGAGTATGGATACCTCGGTATCGGTAGGTCTCATCAGTAATGATCAGGCTATACAGGAGCTTATTAAGCCGCCAGAGGGCGACGGAAAGCACCCGGTTTCCAGCGAAATTGTTAAGATCAATGTACAGAATAAGGTAGTAGGCAGTGATACCGAGTTTACCGTATGGTTGGAGCCCAATACCTCGGTACTGCAACGAACCTCTATCTACGGCGGTGTTAAGGAGTGGTATCGAACCTATCGATTTATGGATAACAAGGTATTTTCAGACAAGCGGAAACCGGCGAACCGAAGCGAGAAAGGGGAGCCTTGGCAGAGCTGGAGTAATCTGTATCCCGGTTTTTTTACGTTGGATGACAGCGAAAAAAGTGTGGTTATCAGTGAGTCAGAAGCGCTTTTCTATCTTATTGGCGTTGCCGATTTAAATAAGGTAGGGGATCAAACCACACTCAATATTTATGACCGTAGTGGCGTCATTGCCGCCACTGTGAAGGTTGTAGGTACAACGCAACTGTTGGTGGATTATCAACGTCAACAGGGCGGTAGATCAACACGCATAAACAAGAAAATAGCGGCTTTGGAAGCGGTAATGGAGGCACGGCCCATAAAAGCCGGTGGCAATCTGGATGAGTTTAAATTTCTCGGCTACAAAGATGATATCCGGATGATGATAGACCCTGAACTAAATACCATTCTTCAAATATCCGGCAGTATAGAATATGTTGGTGAGGTCACCATTCGTCTGCAGCAGGTTTCACTTAATCCTTGAATACATCTACCTTTGGGGTGACTCGACATTTTGGGGGAAATCAGGAGATTCTGGCTTTGTAGAATATTTGGTTTAATCTTGTTTTAAGTGGCAACATAAAATAAAGCCGTTGCGAGAGTGTCTTAGTTATGTTGTTTCATAATGTTGTTAAAATAATAATCTGTTATAAGGTCACTTATAGCGGTTTTGTTCGTATGAAGGGGGCCGCTTATTGCTATTTATTTTATTTTTTGTTGCATTCACCCTATGTTTTCGCCACTGATCCAATTGATAAAAAATACTCCTTAATATCTGGTATTAGTGATGTTCAACTCAACCTTCCGACTTTTAAGGATGGAAGCCATCATTATTATCACGAGCTACTTCAGCAGAGTCTTTCTCAAGCAGGTCACCATGTGACTATAAGAGAAACGCCTCATCAACCCCAAACTCGCACAATCCAAGACTTAATTGACAGCCGCATATCACTTTACTGGCTGATCTGTACTGCAGAGCGAGATCAATTATTTACCCCTATTAAAATAAAATTAACTGAAGGTATGATTGGCAGAAGGGTATTGCTCATTCCACAAAATCAACAAAAAATATATAACTCCATTACAACACTGAATGAGTTTCGGCAGCTGAATGTCGTCGGTGTATTTGGAACAAACTGGTTTGACGCAGAAGTGTGGAAGCATAATAGACTTTTATTCATAATTAAAAATGGTGATTGGCGAGAGATTTATCGTCCGCTAGCTGAAAATAACCGTGGGATTGATTATTTCTCGCGCGGTATCATTGAAATATTGGCTGAACATAAACTGCACCCATACCTCGATATCGAACAGCGTCTATTGTTTGAATACGACAATGACTTTTGCTTTTATTTAAGTGACGCTGCTTCACGCTATCAAAAAGTGATTGAGCACTCACTGAAGCTTGCAGAGAGTTCTGGCCTCAAGGCGTCGCTCATTAAAAAATACTGGGGCAACGACCTGGAGGCATTAAATGTAAATAGCCGTATTACGCTAAAATTAGAATCTCCAGCGTCACTAATGAGTGCAGAGCACTAGTCAACGATCCCTTTTAAATTATCAATCGTATCGTAACTATTTGATGTTACTTCGCGCAGTTCCTATTAGTCATTTAATCGCCCTTAAAAGTGGCGGGCCGTTTTTCCAAAAAGGCATTCACCGCCTCAAGATGATCAGACGTGTTGTGGCTGATTCCTTGAAAACTGGCGCAGACATCAAGAAAGTCACGGAACTGCATTCGTTGCGCTTTTTTCATCAGACGTTTTGTGTAACGAACCGCGTGAGGTGGTTTTGAGGCGATCTCTTGAGCTAGTTTTTGTGCAGTGTTCAGCAGTTGATTTGCATTCACTACGTCCATAATCAGACCGATGTTTTGCGCTTCCTCAGCGTCAATCACTTTGCCAGTGAATGTTAACTCTGCCGCTTTCTGATATCCAATCAGCTTCTGCAAGTACCAAGCTCCGCCATCGCCGGGGATAATTCCCAGGTTAATAAAGGTTTCGCCAAATTTTGCGTTGTCTGATGCGACTCGGAGGTCACACATGCAGGCAATGTCTAAACCGGCGCCAATGGCCGGGCCATTAATTGCAGCTATACAGGGAACTTCTAATGACTCTAATGCTAGGGGTATACGTTGTATGCCTTCACGGTATTTCCGTTCAAGGGTGCGCGCATCGCCACCGAAATCGCCTTGGCGATTCTGCATATCTTTGATGTTACCTCCTGCGGAGAACGCCTTACCCGCGCCCGTTATGATCAATACGGAAATTTCAGGCGACTGGTTAACCCAGTGTACAGTCTCTACAATGTCATCAATCAGGTGGGTGCCGGTTAGTGCATTCCTAACGTCATCTCGATTGAAGGTAAGGGTGGCAACACGCTGATCGATGGTTAGGGTCGAGTCTTTCACATGAGGAATTGGCATCTACTTCTTGATCCATTTTCCGGTTTCAGATTGAACGAACTCACCCGGTTCCGCTTTATTGATAAGCTTTTTCCCTGCCAGCGTTGCGACATCCTGAACGGAGAGGTTATTCTTTGCTGCAATTTTTATATAGGCTTCTTTTCGCTTGCTATTAATCTCAACAACAAGTGACTCCGCTTCCGGTGACGCCTTAACCAATCCCACATAACCATCTGTTTGTTCGCCAATTAGCCCCAGAGATTTGGCTTCTGCCAAGTCTAATGCAAAAGCCGATAGGCTGATTAACAGTGATAATGCACCTGCGAGTATTTTAGTTTTCATTTCCGGCCCCCTAGAATATGTCACTTTCTTCATCGAACAGATTATCCAGCTCTTTCTCTACTTTGATTTTTATCTCATGCTCAATTTTAACGTTTAGATTAATGGTAATCGGTTTATCCGGAACGGCAACTTCTACTTTCGGTGTGCAGGCTACCAGCAGAAAAAAGGTAGAAGCCAGTATTATCGGGCCTTTGGCCATGG
>JBFKTM010000199.1:0-6096 GCA_041636295.1 Oleiphilaceae bacterium | reverse complement strand
GTATCTACGACCCCCCGCAAGGTGAGAAGGAGTTTATCGCCAATCTGTGTAAATTGCTCAATAACCTGTATGGCTGGAATCTTACGGAGCGAAACATTGGACTGACCAACGGCAGTCAGGCGGCGTTTTTTATGCTGTTTAACATGTTTGCCGGGGAGTATGGTGACGGTTCGCAGCGTAAAATACAGCTACCGTTGGCCCCTGAATATATCGGTTATGCTGATGCGGGTCTGACCAGCGACTTTTTTACGGCGACTAAACCGAGTTTCGAATATTTCGATCAGCACACCTTTAAGTACCATGTCGATTTTGAGCGACTCCAGATAACTGAACAGACGGGGGCGATCTGTGTCTCCCGCCCAACCAATCACACGGGCAATGTGCTAACGGATGAAGAGGTGGCACGACTGGACCGTATCGCGAAGCAGCATGATGTGCCGTTAATCATCGATGGCGCGTATGGAACGCCCTTTCCAAATCTAATTTTTACCGAAGCAACACCGATCTGGAATGAGAATATTATTCTCTGTCTTAGCCTTTCTAAACTAGGGTTGCCTGCGGCTAGAACCGGCATCGTGATTGCTAATGAGGCGGTGATTCAGTCATTGTCGGGTATCAATGCCATTCTTAATCTGGCAACTGGCAGTTTTGGTAGTATGTTGGCAAATGACATGGTGGCATCTGGGGATGTTATTTCACTGAGCCGTGACGTTGTTTGCCCATATTATAAAACCAAGGCCGAAAAAGCCGTAAAGTGGTTGGGGGATGGGCTTCAGGGCTACCCGTATCTGCTGCACAAACCAGAAGGTGCCATGTTTTTATGGTTGTGGCTGAAGGACTTGCCCATCACCAATCAGGAGCTATATGAACGTTTAAAAGCCAAGGGGGTACTGGTCGTGTCGGGGCATTATTTCTTTCCTGGTTTGCAAGACGATTGGCAACATAAGCAGGAGTGCATTCGTATTACCTACTCTCAGGATGATGATGTGGTGAAGAAGGGCTTGGCTATTATTGCGGAAGAGGTCAAGAACGCCTATGACAACGCATAGTTCCTCAGCATGATAGGCTAGGTGTGATGGGCAATAGTGAGGATTTAAATCAGCAGCTTGAGGTTATGAAGCAGAGCCTGGAAACTCAATTTCAGGCGGTAGTTTCTGACTGGGAAGGGTTTATTGAACTATTCTCACCCAAAATACTGCAAGCCAATGAAAATTGGGTGAAAGCGGGTGATCATTGTAGCCAGTTTTGTTTTATCGTCTCTGGCTTAATGCGCATCTATTACCTTGACCCTGCGGGCAATGAGGTCAATGAAGGTTTTTACGATGCCGGGCAACTGGTTGGACCGATTAGTTCAATGGTGAGCAATGAGGCATGCCAGTATTATATACAAGCCTTGGAGCCCTCGGAACTGCTGGTGGCAGACTACCGGCAATTTCATGAGTTGGGGTATAACAAACCTGAGTGGCTGCGCTTTGAAATTAAATTTATGCAGCAGATCTATCTTAGGGGTGCTCGCCGGGACGCCAAGCTACTGTTGGGGAGTGCGGAGCAGCGATACCGTTGGTTTTGCAAAGAGTATCCTGATCTTCAGAAGCGGATTCCACAGTACCAGATTGCCTCATACCTTGGTGTTACCCCGGTGACGCTCTCCCGCCTGCGAAAGAAAGGTTAGTATAGTGGCACCTATCCAGGGTGTGTAAGCACACCCTGGATAGGACACGATTAGATCGTAGTGGCTAGCCTTACCCCCTGATCAATAGCCCGCTTTGCGTCAAGCTCTGCAGCAACGTCGGCACCGCCAATTAAGTGGTAAGGTTTGCTCAAACCGTCAACCAACTCTCGTAACGGGTCTTGCCCCGCGCAGATGATCACATTATCGACGGCAATGACTTGAGGCTGTCCGCCAACTGTTATATGAACGCCCTGATCGTCTATTTTTTCGTAACTGCAGCCTGGAATCATATTAACACCTTTGTTTTTCAGTCCGGCGCGATGAATCCAACCGGTGGTCTTACCCAGCTTGGCACCCACCTTCGACTTTTTACGCTGTAGCAGGTAAACCTCGCGGGGTGAGGCCGGTACTTGTGCCACGACACCCTCAATTCCGCCCCGTGCCTGCATGGTCATATCAACGCCCCATTCGCGCATAAACGCTTCAATGTTCTGGCTGGTTGCTTCACCTTGATGGGTAAGATATTCAGAAACATCAAATCCGATTCCGCCCGCACCAATGACGGCTACTCGCTTGCCCACCGGCTTTTTATCTCGTAACACATCCAGATAACCCATCACTTTAGGGTGGTCAATACCATCAATTTCAGGAAGACGTGGTTTGATACCGGTGGCAATTATCACTTCGTCGAAGTCGTTATTGTTGATGTCCTCTACAGTGACCGTTTTACCGAGTACCAGGTTAACGCCGGTTTTCTCAATCTGTTTCTCAAAATACCGGATTGTTTCATAGAACTCTTCTTTGCCGGGTATCTGTTTCGCTACATTAAACTGACCGCCCACCTGGTCAGCCGCATCAAATAGCGTAACCGAATGGCCCCGTTCAGCGGCAGATGTTGCAAATGCTAGACCCGCAGGCCCAGCACCAACAACGGCAAGACGCTTCGGCGTAGTGATAGGAAGTGGCAGGATTTCCGTTTCATGGCAGGCGCGGGGGTTCACCAGGCAGCTGGTGATTTTGCCGTTGAATGCATTGTCGAGGCATGCCTGATTACAGGCGATGCAGGTGTTGATCTCGTCACTTCTGTTTTCTGCGGCTTTATTAACGAAGTCGGCGTCTGCCAGAAAGGGGCGGGCCATGGAGATCATATCGGCATCACCGCGAGTCAGTATCTCTTCAGCCACTTCAGGGGTGTTTATGCGGTTAGACGTAATTAACGGTACTGACAGCTCCTGCTTAAATCGCGCAGTAACCCAGGTGAATGCAGCACGTGGCACCTTGGTTGCGATCGTTGGTATTCTAGCTTCGTGCCAGCCAATACCGGTATTGATAAGCGTCGCGCCGGCTTGCTCAATGGCCTTGCCCAATTTGACAATTTCTTCAAAGGAGCTGCCACCCTCGACCAGATCAAGCATGGAGAGGCGGTAGATTATAATGAAATCGGTTCCTACAGCCTCCCTTACGCGCCGAACCACATCCACGGCCAGACGCATTCTGTTCTCATACTCTCCGCCCCAGCGATCGTCCCGGTGATTGGTGCGTAAAGAGAGGAATTGATTAATGAAGTAGCCCTCTGACCCCATAATCTCAACGCCATCATAGCCGCCGACCTGCGCTAATCGTGCCAGATTAATAAAGTCCTGAATCTGTTTCTCTATGCCCTCCTCATCCAGTTCTTTGGGAGTGAAAGGGTTAATAGGTGCTTTTATCGCTGAAGGCGCGACAGAGTGAGGGTTAAATGCATAGCGGCCTGTATGCAAAATCTGCATACAGATTTTTGAGCCTTCTTGGTGCACTGCATCGGTAATCAATCGGTGCTTTAATGCATCGTCTTCATTTTTAATAAGATTGGTTTGGGGGTGAGTTGCACCTTCTGCACTGGGGCCAAAGCCGCCGGTAACAATGAGTCCTACGCCACCTTTGGCCCGTTCACCAAAAAAAGCGGCCATTCGTTCAATGCCATTTTTTGCCTCTTCTAGTCCGGTGTGCATCGAGCCCATCAGTACTCTATTTTTAAGGGTAGTAAAACCTAAATCTAATGGCTTAAGTAAATTTGGATAGTTGTTATGCATTGATTGTCTCCATTACAGGTTCAGGGTCTCATAAGGCATTGGTTGATGCTGTTAGTGTGCATTGGCGTAGGAGGGATTGCCTTAACATTTGTTAATGAGGTCAGTACAGGCATTGAAGATAATCGAATGCAACAGATCAATAATAATCGAGGGCTCCATGCATAATTACCGCGCACCACTAGACGACATGAACTTTTTGCTTAATGAGTTACCGGCCATCGTGTGCTGTGACGGAGAGAGTCTGCAGCAAGGCGCAGAGGTGGCTGATGCTTCTTTTATCATTAGCCAGTCAGCGGAGTTTGTGGAGCAAGCACTCGCCCCGATCAATCGCAGTTGTGACGAACAAGGGTGCCAGTATGAGAACGGTCATGTCTATCTGCCCAGTGCAATGAAAGAGGCTTTTTCCCTTTATGCACAAGCGGGCTGGATGGGGCTGAGTATGCCCGAAGCTTGGGGAGGGCAGGGGCAGTCCAGTCGAATTTCGGCCTGTACCGGGGAGATGCTGACTTCAGCGCATCATGCCTTCAGCATGATTCCCGCGTTGAATATGTCGGCGGTGAGAGCACTGCTTCAATTTGGCTCAGACGAACTGAAAGCGCAGTACTTGCCTAATATGATCAGCGGACACTGGCTGGGCTGTATGTCCTTAACTGAAGCTCATTGCGGGTCAGACCTGGGATTAATTAAGACCTCTGCAACGCCGACTGCCGATAACTGTTATCTGGTTAAAGGCAGCAAAATATTCATATCTGCCGGTGCACACGATGCCTGCGATAATATTATTCATTTGGTCTTGGCCCGAGTCAAAGGGGCTCCAGAAGGGGTGAAAGGGTTATCGCTTTTTCTAGTACCATCGCGCTTGCCTGACAATAAAGATAACGCGGTGCATTGTATCGGAATAGAAGAGAAAATGGGTATTCACAGCAATCCTACCTGTTCGATGAGCTATGACAATGCTAAAGGCTTTCTGATTGGCGAGCTGAATCAAGGCATCAAAGCGATGTTTATTATGATGAATGAAATGCGAATGGGCACGGCATTGCAGGGTGTTGGCTTAAGCGAGAGCTGCTATCAGCAGAGCCTCCATTATGCCAGTGAGCGGCGACAGGGGAGAAGCCTTAGAGGGATTGTTGACCCCAACAATGAGGCGGATTCCCTGCTGGTTCACCCGGATGTCCGGCGAATGCTATTGACACAGCGAGCGTTTGCCGAAGGTGGGCGTGCATTGAGTCAGTTTTGTGCTCAGCTATTAGATTCAGTTGAGCATGCTAATGACTCAATGGATAGCCAGTCGGTAGATGAAAGCCGCATGTTATTGAATTTGTTAACGCCTATCGGCAAGGCATTTTGTACAGAGACCGGTTTGGAATCATCAAGTCTAGCAATACAGGTATTTGGTGGGCACGGTTATATTCGGGAATCTGGTGTCGAACAGCTCTATCGCGATGGACGCATTGCTACTCTCTATGAAGGTACTACTGGTATCCAGTCGCTGGATCTGCTCGGTCGAAAAGTATTGGGGAGTCAGGGCAAGAGTCTGTTGTTATTTACCAAAAGACTGCATCGACTTTGCCAGCAAGAGAAGGGTAATACGGCCGTTAAACCAATGGTTGATCAGTTGGCACACTACGCCAAAGAGTGGCCGCAGCTGACTCAGTCCATCGGAATTAAGGCGATGAAAGACCATGACGACGTTGGGGCCGCCGCGTTTGATTACCTGATGTATAGTGGCTATGTGACGCTTGCCTACTTCTGGTTAGGGATGGCCGTCCATGCTACTCAGTTGCTCGCTTCTGATAATACAACCAGTTACAGTGAAGCCTTTTTAACTTCCAAGATACGCACCGCTTCGTTCTACTTTACGCGGCTATTACCGCGGGCCGAGGCCCATAAAAAAGCCATGTTGGCAGGTGTTGAAACGCTTGAGTTGTAGTGCTCACTGAGCGCTGATACTCATTGAAATTTTATGAGCAAACTAGACATATCGTCACGTTTTTTGGATTACACGATATGTCTAACGAGCTCTGTTATAAGCTTTGTGCTAATTGGTCGTAAGGCCGTAAAAAATAATTACCAAAAACAGTAAAAAAAATATTGCTTTTGATTTTTTTCAAATTATTATTTCGCTGCTTCTTGTTGATAGCCAATCCGAGTACATCGCGCTTCCAAGCGACAAGGCGATAGAGCAACTATCCAAGAGTGAATTTGACTGCTTAAGAGAGCACTCGATGCCGCTCGATCCAGTAAAGGGTTTAGTTTTTCTATATTGACTTCGTTTGGAGGGCTAAAATGCACGTTACTCATAACAATTCTGTTCCTGAGTCTGTTATTCCTTTGGACAGCTACAAAGAG
>JBFKTM010000198.1:0-6121 GCA_041636295.1 Oleiphilaceae bacterium | reverse complement strand
GTACTGCTCGGGGTATTACTTGCGCTCATTATTCCCTGGCTAAAACCTTCAAAGAAAAGTGAAAGCTGGGTTTAGCGCACAATAGTCACGCTTGCCGCCCACCAATCTACATCTAGTAGATTGGTGGCTAACTGAGCCCTACATATTATCTATAGCGTTTTTTTTATAACTATTTCTACTTTGACAGTAGAGACCATAGCACGTATAAAGTTAAGGACAACAACAAAAAGGGTCCTTAAGCTATGATGAATTCAATCATCCGTGACTATAGCGAAAAACGTGACTTTATTCGCATGAAAGTTGATACGGAAATTACGCTTTCCTATGAAAATTCAGATCAAACTATTAAAGGAATATGCCGAGATTTAAGTGGTACCGGCATGCTCATCGAAGTAGACGAGCCATTGCCCGAGGGCACCGAACTTCACACCGCACTCCCATCAAACAACGAAGCATTTCCATCCTTCGAAACCAAAGTAAAAGTAATTCGATGTAGTGCTTCAGAGAACGGTAAATTTTTAATTGGGACTGAAATACTTAATATCCCAACGTCATAGACATTACCGACTATGATGAGTGCATCTGTATTCGTCATAGTCGATAATTTACTGGTCAGATTTATTGACGTCTCAATTTGGCATCTCTAGCTTTTGAGGCGAAACAATAATGCCGTTGTTATCAGCGTATACGAAATTACCCGGCTTAAACGTTACACCGCCAAAAGTAACAGGAACATTCAAGTCGCCTAAACCACGCTTGTCGGTTTTCATAGGGTGTGTCGACAGTGCCTGAACCCCAAGTTCAGTCTCTGCTATAACGTCAACATCACGTATACAACCGTATACAATAATACCTTCCCACCCATTTTCTGCCGCTTTTTCAGCCAGCATATCGCCAAGCAATGCCGCTCGCATTGAGGCACCACCATCAACAACTAACACTTTTCCATGCCCTGGTGTGCCAACCTGCTCTTTTACAACAGAGTTATCTTCGAAACACTTTACCGTTACGATTTCACCACCGAACGACTCTTTTGCGCCATAGTTATTAAACATAGGCTCAACAACCTGAACAAGATCCGGGTATTCATCACATAGATCTGGGGTCACTATTTGCACACTAAACTCCTTTACCTTTGTATTAATAAAATCTCTTAATAAACAGTCTTAAAATTAGACTTGAAAATCGTTTAAAAAATCGCCCGCTAGAGCCATCCTGAAACAAAGCCGCGATTTCACCCTCGCGCTGGCAGGGATCCATAACTTATTGAAACCAATGGATTCCCGCCTGCGCGGGAATGACAACAACGGCTCAGATATGCGGTTTCAGGATAAAAACTAGTTAGTTCGCATCCAGAAACGTTTTTACTCATACCGAAGGATCCTCAAGTCGTTGAAATTAATGGATCTCTGTGATCAAGTCTCAGGATGACGACAGGATATCTATCGTGTTTTTTGGATAAGAACCAATTATATAAAATTCCAGCTAGTTAGCTTTACTAAACTCTTGAATCTGCGCTGATTTTATCACACGGATGTTCTGATACCGTATTCCTTTAGCAATATCCATTGCTTCAGCGACCATAACACCAGCAACCCGTCTGGCCTCCACTGGACTGACCTCCTGCAAGACTCCTTTCATTATTGGCTTGAGTATATTCCCGACCGCAGCACTCATCGACTCGGCTACTCTAACCTCTTCTCGATCGCCAAGCAGAAGAGAGGGCCTAACAATAGTGAGATAAGGGTAGCTCAATTTTTTTAGATCCCTTTCCAACTCTCCCTTGACCCTGTTGTAGAAGAAGTAGGAGTTTGAGTTGGCTCCCAAGGCACTAACGACACAAAAGTGCTCCGCTCCATGCTCTCGCATCAATGAAGCGACGAGAAGCGGATAGTCATAGTCTACTTTTCTGAAAGCCGACTTCGATTTTGCCTTTTTAATCGTTGTACCTAAACAACAAAACACGTCATCAACAGTACAATCAGCAAGCAAGGCGTGCGCTTCATCCAACTCACCAACAATCTGCCGCAATAAACTATGAGCCAGGTTTAATTTTCGGCGCCCCAATGTAACGACTTCATCATAAGCCCCAGAATCCAGCAGTTGTCTGACACAATGTCCACCAACTAAACCGGTTGCTCCAATCACTAACGCAACTCTTTTTTTATTCATGGCTTCACTACTCACAATTTGCTATTACAAAAACCAGATGCAACCCATCATTGTTACCCAATAGCCAGGTATTCAATCTCAGATTCAGTGTTACCTAAGCATCCATAATGACCGTTCAGCCAGTGAGTAACATCCTTCCAGCATCCGCTTTCAGATGGAAAAAGTGTCACAACCCCATCATTGTATAAAAGCTGTCGCTGCGACATCCGATAGTCATAGGTTTTAAATATTTTCGTATTAGATGCAATTTGCTGATATATAGAGAGAGACTTTTTGCTAAACGGGGATTCAGCATCAGCGTTGGATCCAACCACAAACATGGGTACATTAATTTCGCTATAGGCCTGCTCTAACATCAACCCGGCCGGTGTATTATAGTCTTCTGAATTTTGCCAGCGCAGATACTCTCTCACAAGAACATAGCTCTCATTCTCGAGACCTACGCCGATCCTTCTCCCACTAATAACACCCCTCTTCTTCCAACGCCACAACGCTGTTTTTGAATATATTTTGGTGTCCAGCTTTTGAGCCAGCGCATCACTCTCTTCCATGCAAGTTAAACCAGCGACCATTTTTTGGTCTATCGAACCTAACGCCAAACTCGCCAAGATAAAAAGACCACCAGACTCTTCGGCAATCCAGTTTATCTTCTTACCAGTTTGTTCCATTACAAATTGTTGAATGGCAGGTAAATCATACTGCACTACCTGATCAACCGAGTTTTTAACAAACTCTCTATTAATAGGAGAAAGTCCGTGCCCTCGCATCTCAGCCAGCCAGACATCAAAACCTGCCTCAACAAGATAGGCTGCAACACCTTTTCCATCTGCGGAGAGCCAACGACGGCGATTGGAAAAGCTACCATGCAAAAGCACAACAGGCGGGCCGCTATGGTCCCCATTTTTTTTACTTAAACGAGTGACCGCCAATTCTACCGAATGGTCACTACTATTATTGGGTTTAAGAAGGTAAATATCCTCAACTAATGCGCCGATTAATTCGGCCGACACCAGTCGCACTGGAAAAAGTTCGCTACTACTTTGCATCCGTACCTCGATCCCTATGGCATTCCATAGCCGGTGAGAAACTTAAAGACTTAAAAGGGATTAAAAAAGAAACTGACGCTTCACTAGCGCCAGTTGTATTTAATAACATCTAATATCAATCAAACGAAAAAAGTCCGTATCCCTGACCCGATGGGCCAATAAATGCCCCAAAATAGCCAAAATAATTACGACTTATTCGTTCACGTGTGATTATCGGCCAAGAAAAACCAGGTATCAAGCACCGAGTCTGGATTCAGTGAAACACTATCAATGCCTTGCTCCATCAACCACTTGGCAAAGTCTGGGTGATCTGAAGGGCCCTGGCCACAAATACCGATATACTTACCTGCCTTTTTGCAGGCAGATATTGCATTCGACAATAGCGCTCTAACCGCCTCGTTTCGCTCATCAAAAAGGTGTGCAACAATGCCTGAGTCCCGGTCTAACCCCAACGTCAATTGAGTCAGGTCGTTTGATCCTATCGAGAATCCATCAAAATACTGCAGAAACTCTTCAGCCAACAGCGCATTTGCAGGTAGCTCGCACATCATAATGACTTTCAGTCCATTTTCACCGCGCTTAAGACCATTTTCTTCAAGTAGTTCTACGACCTGCTTCGCCTCACCTACCGTTCGAACAAATGGGACCATAATCTCAACGTTAGTCAAGCCCATTTCATTACGGACTTTTTTCATTGCACGGCATTCAAGCTCAAAACAATCTCTGAATGTTTCCGAAATATAACGCGATGTGCCTCGGAAACCGAGCATTGGGTTTTCTTCGTCCGGCTCATAAATCGTACCACCGATCAGGTTTGCATACTCATTAGATTTAAAATCGGACAACCTTACAATGACACGTTTTGGTGAAAATGCTGCAGCTAGTGTAGAGATCCCCTCGACCAACTTATCAACATAAAAATCGACGGGAGACGCATACCCGGAAATTCGTTTCTCAACTGTCTGCTTGGTCTCTCGTGGTAGCGAGTCAAAATTAAGCAGTGCTTTGGGATGCACACCAATCATGCGATTGATTATAAATTCCAATCGAGCTAATCCGACCCCTTCGTTCGGTAATGAGGAGAAGTCAAAAGCCCGATCAGGGTTACCGACGTTCATCATGATTTTAAAAGGCAGTGGCGGCATTGAGTCGATGCTATTTTGCTGCAGCTCAAAATCAAGCAACCCATCATAAATAAATCCCGTATCACCTTCGGCGCAAGACACCGTCACATTCTGTCCATCGATTAACTTCTCAGTCGCATTACCACAACCCACTACAGCGGGAATACCAAGTTCACGGGCAATAATCGCGGCGTGGCATGTCCGACCACCACGGTCAGTGACTATAGCTGCAGCGCGTTTCATTACGGGTTCCCAGTCAGGATCAGTCATATCCGTAACAAGTACATCACCCGCATTAACCTTATCCATCTCATTAATGCTGTTGATTACTTTAACAGCACCACTACCGATTTTATGCCCAATACTTCGCCCTTCGACAAGAACCTTACCGGTCTCTTTCATTAAGTAGCGTTCTAGCACAGAGGTGGATGTTCGACTTTTAACCGTCTCAGGGCGCGCCTGTACAATATAAATTTTTCCATCGTCACCATCTTTAGCCCACTCGATATCCATTGGTCGCTGATAATGTTTCTCAATTATGATGGCTTGCCGTGTCAGCTCTGTGATTTCTTCATCATTGATCGAAAAACGTCCTCTCAGTTCCGGATCGACTTTTACCGTTTCAACTGAATGCCCGGCGTGCCTCTTATCGGTATACACCATTTTGATGGCCTTGCTGCCAAGGTTCCGGCGCAATACAGCAGGTCGTCCGGCCTCAAAGGTCGGCTTATGTATGTAAAACTCATCAGGATTTACTGCCCCCTGCACCACAGTCTCACCCAATCCATAGGAAGAGGTAATAAACACTACATCGTTAAATCCGGATTCAGTATCTAATGTAAACATTACGCCACTACTGGCT
The DNA here is from genome assembly GCA_041636295.1 of Oleiphilaceae bacterium. Classification (GTDB taxonomy): domain Bacteria; phylum Pseudomonadota; class Gammaproteobacteria; order Pseudomonadales; family Oleiphilaceae; genus Alkalimarinus. The sequence continues at coordinate 917 of JBFKTM010000198.1, read as the reverse complement.
GTTTCACTTCGGACCATTTTCTGAATCCCAGCCGACAATGCCACTTCGGCGTGCTCAAACCCTTGGTGAACCCGGTAAGAGATAGCACGGTCATTGAATAGTGAAGCAAACACCTCTTTGACCGCCAATTTGACGTTGTCGATACCCACGATGTTAAGAAACGTTTCCTGCTGCCCAGCAAATGACGCATCAGGAAGGTCTTCGGCGGTCGCAGAAGAGCGTACAGCCACGGCCATATCACTATTTCCATCCAGAAGATTTGTATAGGCGTTTTCCAGTGCGTGGTTCAATTTCTCTGGCAGCGGCGCATCTAATACCCACTGACGAATTTCTGCACCGGTTTTAGCCAAGGCATTGACATCATCAACATCTAATTTAGTTAACGCATCATTAATTTTTTCACTTAAATCGTTGGATGAAAGAAATTCACGAAAAGCAAGAGATGTTGTTGCAAAACCACCTGGAACTGAGACACCTAGACTCGCCAGGTTACTAATCATCTCCCCTAACGATGCGTTTTTGCCTCCTACGCGATCAACATCGCCCATACCAAGGTGCTCAAACAAAACAATGTAGTCTTCCAAAATGCTTCTCCCTAGTCGTTCAGCCAGACGGCCGGATGGTTGGAAATATTCCTAAATAATACTTCATCTCGCCGAATATTTCCTAAAGAATTAAGCAGATATTAAAAATCTTTGCTCCTCAATTCAGTATCTTGACATAACCAACCTACCGTTATTCAGCTAATAAGATTTCTCAGAATTAACAACACATATTTTATTTTTGCTTTTGGCCAAATAGAGGCTTTACACTGTCGGCTAAACGGGGCAGTTCACTAATAGTGCCCGCCCAGAAATGACCATTTTAAATGTAGGTCGGGTTTCGCCTAGAGCGCCTACTTTTGGTAACCCGACAAT
>JBFKTM010000197.1:0-6122 GCA_041636295.1 Oleiphilaceae bacterium | reverse complement strand
TTCATCACGATTTAGGACGCCTTTTGGACGCTTTATTAGTGACATTAAAAAATCTGGGGCGCCATTATGCCAAAATGCAAGATAAAAAACGACTCTTTGTCGTTTTGAATGGCATTATTGGTGATATTAATGTCGCCATATGTCAGCTAACCCATTAATTTAGCTCGCTAATCAAATGTTAGTGGAGCTTCTCTATGCCAAATAACTGGTCTATTTCGGCTTTGTCGTAACTGTAATGCTCGTTGCAGAACTGGCAGTTAACATCAATGACCTTTTCGTGTGCCAAAATGTTGTAAACTTCTTCCTGGCCCAGGGAGACCAGTGCATTAGCGGTTCGCTCTTTGTTGCAAGTGCATTCAAATCTTACCGGTTCTTCAGGAAATATGGTGACCTGCTCGTCATGATATAAGCGATTGAGAAGTGCCTCGCCAGACAAATTGTGGATCTCATCTTGCGTCAACGTGCTGGCCAGTTGCGTGACCCGGTTCCAGGCATCGGTGTCTTTGGGCGCTTCATTCTGGGTTGGCAGTTGCTGCAAAAACAGGCCGGATGCCATCTCATTGTCACAGAGTAATAATATATAAGTGCTTAATTGCTCGGACTGTTCGAAGTAGTGGATGAGACAGTCTGCCAGCTTTCCTTTTTCCAGTGGGACGATGCCCTGATAGCGTTTGCCGCGTAACGGGTCGATGGTAATGGCCAGTTGTGCCGCTCCGAGCTGCGCCGTTAGTTCGCCCGGAGGAACATCGCCATCCCATTGGGCAATTGCCCGAACTTTTTTGTCGTGTGTACATTCAGCCATCAGCAAGCTGATGGGGCCATTTCCCCGAGCTTGAACCGAGAGAATGCCTTCGAACTTCAACGTGCCACTCATTAAAACCGAGGCGGCCACTGTTTCGCCTAACAGGTCCTGCAATGGGGTTGGGTAGTTTTGGCGTTGCTTTACCTCTTTGAAACTTTTATCAAGACGAACTATTTCTCCTCGAATTTGATGATTTTCAAACAGAAAGCGTTGAAAGGTGTCATGGTGCTTCATGGTGATTAACCTGTTACTGGAATTTTGCTCGGGGTGGCGTATTGTGAGTAGATTACCCTGTTGAGTGCTACTCTTCACCTGTTCGGTTGATATTTTCAAAACGATGAATCTGGCGTCGCTGCTTCTTATTGGGCCTTCTGGCAGGAGGCATCTGTGCGGCAAGCATCTGTTTTCGTTCCCATCCTGCCTGCTCCCGGTTTTTTACGCTTTCTTCGGTCTCATGGTAAAGCAAGGATGCTTCGGGAGCACCTTTGCGCTTATCACTAATGGACAGCACAATGACTTCTTTTTCGGCCCAGCCCTGGCGTATGTTGATATGTGCCTCCAGTTCTACAATGCGGCCCGGTTTGGTGCGAGCGCCATTGTATTGAACTTTACCCCCTTCAATGGCTTCTTTAGCAATGGAACGGGTTTTGAAAAAACGTGCAGCCCAAAGCCACTTGTCTAACCGAACTTTATCTGTTTGTTCGCTCTTTCGCATCTTTAGTCTATTTGCTTGTTGTTCATTGTGGGCCAGGTCTTGTCGCTACATGTTAATAATTATAACAGTTTAAAAAATGATGAAGAAATAGCTGATCCACTGGCTTTACCGTTGATGGCCACATTACGGTTTCTTATGCGTGCGGGCAATCTCGGCGTGATGCTTGTCAAACCCGTCAATGGCGGGAAAGTCTGATATATCTCTGGGAGGTTTCTGGCTATCGGGTTGCAAAATGGAGTACAGGTGGCGAATGCCATAGTGTTGAGCTGATTTCAGCACGGGGAGGCTGTCGTCAATCAGCAGTGTTCGCTCTTTCTCATAGGGCTTGAGCGCTTGTAGTTTCTCCCAGAATAGAGGATTTTCCTTGGGCATTTTTAAATCGTGAGAACAGATAATGGCATCCACATGGTGATCCAGGCCGGTAATGCTCAGCTTGAGGTTCAAGCTTTTATGGTGTGCATTGGTGACTAATACTACACGGTGATGGCTGCGCTTCAGCTCTTCAAGAAAGTGTTCTACATGGGGGCGAAATGCGATCAGGTGTTGAATCTCTTCTTTTAGCTCCCTGATATCGAGGCCCAGTTGCTCGGTCCAGAAATCAAGGCAGTACCAGTTGAGAGTACCTTCTTCTTCCTTGATTAGGCGGAGAAGTGTTTCGTTGGCCTTAGCATGAGGGACGCCTTTACTTTCTGAATATCTTTTCGGCAGGTGGGTGAGCCAGAAGTAATTGTCAAAGTGCAGGTCAAGCAGGGTTCCATCCATATCAAGAAATACGGTATCAATATTTCGCCAGTCAATCATTGTTTATGTCCGCTTTAACTATGGATTGTGGGTATTGGTTTACAAAGGCTTTCCAGAGACTTTGTTATTTTACGATACTAATATCCAATAATCAGCGCTATGCTTGTTAAATGTTTGTATGTTTTTTATATAGCCGAGTGGATGGTCGGCTTTAACGAGACGATGGACTCAACGTAATGAATGAAACTAATAGTGAGTTAATGGCGTTACTTCCCCAATTACTGGAAATAGCGGAAAAGGCCGGTGAGGCAATATTAAGTGTTTATAATGCCGCACAGGATATCGAGATTATTACGAAAGAGGATGATTCGCCGGTCACTAAGGCCGACCATGCTGCACATGATGTGATTTTTAGTGGTCTCAAAGCGCTGACACCGAACATTCCTTTGTTGTCTGAAGAGGGAGAAATCCCTGACTTCGATGAACGCTCAACATGGCGTCGCTATTGGTTGATCGACCCCCTGGATGGCACTAAGGAATTTATTAACCGCAACGGTGAATACACGGTCAATATAGCGTTAATAGAGCATCATAAACCCGTGCTGGGGATTGTGTATGTGCCAGTAAAAAATGTGTTCTATTATGGCGTGGATCAGCAGGGAAGCTGGAAAAAAACCGCTACTGGGGTACAAGCTATAGCAGCCCGGAAGGTGAACGGTAAAGCACCCCTGCGCGTTGTGGCCAGCCGTCGGCACGGTGCCGATGCCTTAGAGGGGATGCTGCATGAGGCAGAGAAAACCTTCGGGGTGGTGGAGAAGGTCAGTATGGGGAGTTCGCTGAAAATCTGTATGCTGGCAGATGGCACCGCAGACTGGTATCCGCGCCTGGCATTAACGTCTGAGTGGGATACGGCGGCCGCCCAGGCAGTGCTAGAGGCAGCGGGAGGTTTAATCTACGATGAAGCTTTTAATAAGCTGGAATGCAATCGCAAAGACTCGTTACTGAACCCGTTTTTTCATGCGGTGGCCGATGCCGACTATGATTGGAAGTCGCTGGTGGGTCGAGCGCAGAAATAGATATAAAAGTGGTTGATCCATACCGTTAGCACAACTTGACGGTATGGATTCCTAAGCGATCTAGCCTTCCTGTTCGACGACCTTTGTTACTTTTCTACCGCTCATGGTGCAGCCAAGACAGCGAACAAACGTTGCTTTTGCAGGGCCAATCACCAGCACATCTGCTGCTTCGGCGGCATTGCCACCCAGTGCAGAAAAGGGAAGGGATACCAAGTATACAGCAGAGCCGACAATCGTCATGGCAAGCAGTGCCGGTCTGGCAATGATGGCGTCGCCTGTCATGGCAAGGGCCGATGGAGTCTCTTCAACCGTATTTGCAGAACCTATGGCCGGTAGTGTCAGCGCTAATGTTGCCACCATGGCAAAAAATATGCGTACGAATTTGGATCGCATCAAAACTTCTCCCAAAATTGAAATTGAACGCAGTTTAAAAAATAACTTTCTTAACTATAACAGGTATCGTCGATGTGTCTAAAAAATAGTTTAGATTTGCCCTGTTATTGGCTGTTTTTAAGACAATTTTCACGAAACTTCAGGTTTTGTAACAAAACTTCACGCTAACAGCGTCCCAAGGGGATTTATCAGATACCATTGGATCTTTCATCTTTCATCTTTCATCTTTCATCTTTCATCTTTCATCTTTGACCTTTGACCTTTGACCTTTGACCTTTGACCTTTGACCTTTGACCTTTCACCTTTCACCTCTCTCCCATTAATGTTGACACTTCGGACAATAAACCGTGGATCGTTGACCGAGGCGAATCTCTTTAAGTGTCGACTGGCAGGCAACGCAGGGTTGTCCGGCTCGGCCATAGACGTTGAGATGCTGTTGGAAATAGCCGGGTTTGCCGTCCCCTCCGACAAAATCCTTTAATGTAGTGCCGCCTTGATCGATAGCCGCCGACAGTACCTGCTTTATATGCTGAACCAGCAGGTCGTAGCGCTTTTGGGATAGCTTATTAGCGGGACGCCTGGGGTGGATGCCGCTGAGAAAGAGAGCTTCATTAGCATAAATATTTCCGACCCCCACAACATTCCGGTTATCCATAATGAACTGTTTAATATTGGTTGTTCTTCCTTCGCGCCGTTTGAAAAGATAGGTGCCGTTGAATTCATCATCGAGCGGTTCAGGGCCCAGGTGAGAAAATAACGGGTGTGATGAGTAATCCTTGCACCAGAGAATGGAGCCGAATCGTCGAGGATCGTTATATCGAATGATTTTTCCATTATCCATGACCAGGTCGACATGATCATGTTTGCCTACAGGGCTGTCTCGTTCTACCACACGCAGGCTACCTGACATGCCGAGATGAATAATGATATCCCCCTCCGAGAGGTGCAGCAGCAGGTATTTTGCCCGGCGCTCTACTCGCTTGACCGGCACCATCGAAAGCCTGGATAACTCGTCCGAAACCGGCCAGCGTAAGCGGGACTCTCTGACTACGACGGCTTGAATTTTGGCGTTTTCGGTAAAAGGCTGTATGCCTCGGCGAGTTGTTTCCACTTCTGGTAATTCTGGCAAAGATCACCTCTTTAATGGTTGGCCACGCAAACGCAAATAATACATCGGAACCAGGCTGGCGTATAATCTGACTTTTTGGATGTCTGCGTGAGCACAATGAGAGGCGAGGTTCGGGTGTGATTGATAATTATCAGCTAGGTATAGATACCGGGGGAACATTTACCGATTTTGTCCTGTTTAAAGGCGGAAACATCTTCACTCATAAGGTGTTGTCGACGCCTGATGACCCATCCAAAGCCATATTGCAGGGGATCGACGAGATGGGGTTCAAACATGTCGCCTCTCTTGGGCAACTTGTCGTTGTGCATGGGAGTACCGTTGCCACCAATGCTGCTCTGGAACGCAAAGGCGTTAAAACGGTATACGTGGCCAATAAAGGGTTGAAGGATGTCTTGACGTTAGCGCGACAGACGCGCCCTGAACTCTATAATCTGGCATTGGAGCCTATTGATCCGCCCGTTCCGGAAGCGCTCTGTCTTGAGGTCGATTGCCGCCTGGATGCCACTGGCAAGGAAATTACACCGTTAACGGATGTTGAGGTTGAACGGTTGATTGAGCAAATAAATGCATTAGCCCCCCGATCTGTTGCCATCAATTTACTCTTCTCTTTTATGGATGATCGCCACGAAAAACGAATTGAAGCCGCTTTGTCCAAGGAGCTGTTTGTCTCGCGCTCCTCTTTTGTACTGCCGGAGTATAAAGAGTATGAGCGGGGTATCGCGACTTGGCTGAATGCCTGGTTGGGGCCTAAGGTAGACCACTACTTGCAGAGTCTGGCGCAAGAGCTTCATGGCTGTTCAGTATCGATGATGCAGTCATCCGGTGGGACGGTCGACGTTGCCCAGGCGGCAAAGCGTACGGTAAATCTGCTGCTGTCTGGCCCTGCGGGAGGTTTGGCGGCGGCCCGCTTTGTCGGCGAGTTAATCGGTGAATCACGTTTAATCACCTTCGATATGGGCGGAACTTCAACCGACGTGGCATTAATCGATGGAGATATTCGACTAACCAACGAGGGGCGTATTGGACCATGGCCGGTGGCTGTGCCGATGGTTGATATGCATACGATTGGTGCTGGCGGTGGTTCTATTGCCTGGCTTGATGAGGGCGGGATGCTGCAGGTGGGGCCTGAATCTGCAGGCGCTGCTCCAGGACCGGCATGTTATGGCAAGGGAGGTATACAGCCCACCGTTACTGACGCCAATCTGCTGTTGGGAAGGTTAAGGTCTGAGGCATTTTTAGGGGGCTCGATGTCCTTGGATGGCGTCG
>JBFKTM010000196.1:0-6131 GCA_041636295.1 Oleiphilaceae bacterium | reverse complement strand
GTCAGCATTGCCCCGATGGGAAAGCCACCACCCAGCGCTTTTGCAGTCGTCAGGATATCTGGTGTTACATCCAGCCCCATATAGGCATATAACTCACCTGTTCGGCCTACCCCGGTTTGTACTTCATCAAATATCAGCAGCGCATTATGCTTATCGCAGAGTGCTCTTACGCCCTTTATAAAGCTTTCCGTCGGACTAACAATACCGCCCTCCCCTTGCAACGGCTCCATCATTACCGCACAGGTTCTATCAGATATAACCGCTTCCAGATCGGATAAATTATTATATTCGACATGACTAATTGCACCAGGCTTTGGCCCAAAGCCATCGGAGTAAGCAGGCTGACCACCTACACTCACGGTAAAAAACGTACGCCCATGGAAACCTTGGTGGAATGCGATAATTTCATCTTTTTCTGCACCAAAATTGTCCAGCGCCCAACGTCGCGCCAACTTCAATGCCGCTTCATTGGCTTCACCGCCCGAGTTGGCAAAATATACTTTTTCGGCAAAGGTCGCATCGGTAAGACGCTTAGCCAGTCGCAGTGCCGGTTCATTAGTAAATACGTTGCTCAAATGCCACAGCTTACTGCCTTGTTCCTGTAAAACACTCACCAATTCAGGATGGCAGTGACCAAGACAGTTAACCGCTATGCCGCCGGCAAAATCGATATACTCCTTGCCTTGCTGATCCCATACTCGTGCCCCCTCTCCTCGAACAGGAATGATACTGGACGGATTATAGTTGGGGACCATTACTTCATCGAACAGTGAACGGTTTGCTTGAATCATGATTAACTTCCTAAATTGCGGGTCGCAAGGCATGCGAGAATGTTTACGTTATTTTTATAGCGTCCAGTATATGAGTCGTTGTCGTTAATATTAAGGGGCAATTTATGCGGATTTACACTATTATTTATAATTTTGATGATCTGATTTATCATTTTGATGATCAAACAATGAATAGTTCGTTAGCAGGCCCCCCACTATGAACAATGCCGACCGAAAGCTACTTTCAATTCTCCGAACCAACGCACGAATAAGTACATCTGAACTCGCCCGCGCCCTGGATATCTCACGTTCGACGATTCAAAGCCGAATTAAAAAATTAGAACAAGATGGCATTATAAAGGGGTACACAGTGGTGTATGGAGATGAGTATCAGCAGCGACTGGTGTCTGCCCACGTACTAATAAAAGTTGTCCAGAAACTGACAACCAAAACCAACCGGGAACTAAAAAACATGCCGCAAGTAAGCTCGGTACATGCCATTAGCGGAGACTTCGATTTAATCGCAATGTTAAAAACAGAGACAACGCAGGAGCTTAATCACGTACTCGACGACATTAGTAATCTTGATGGTGTTGAACGTACCAACTCTTCGGTGATTCTAGAGACCAAATTCAGCCGATAGCCCCTTCCTCAGCGCCCAACTCCTGATTAGCCACATCCACGACAAGGCGTCTCAGCCACTGATGCCCGGCATTGTGATGTAATAATGGACTCCACGCCATTTTCAGTTCAAAGGCGGGGATTGGGAAAGGCGGCTCTTTCGCTACCAGCTTAGCATTATCACTCTTCAATCGAGCGGCCCGGCTAGGCAACGTTGCAATAAGGCCTTGCTGTTGGGCCAACAACATTGCGACCTGGTAGTGACGGGTAAAGACACTGATATTCCGTTTTGCACCGATCTTATTTAAGGCTTCATCCACCCATCCCAATCGCTGCACATCCTGAGGGTTCACGCCTACACCTACGCCGAAACCGGTTTTACTAACCCATATATGGCTAGATGCCAGATAGTTTTCCAGGGTGAAGTCATTAACGATCTCATTTTCAGAGTTCATCAAACAGGAAAAAGTATCGGTCCAGATTGTTTTTTGGTGAAAGGATTGGGGAAGCGTTTCAAATCGGTTAATCGCCATATCAACTCGACCCTGCTCCACATCTTCAAATGAGACATCACTTGGTGTTAACACATCGAGTGTCACATTCGGGGCGCGCTGTCGAACCGCATTTAACACATCAGGAATTAGCGTCGATTCGGCGTAATCACTCGCCATAACCCTAAAAACCCGACTGCTATCCAGGTCAAATCCTCGATCAGGCTGAATGACTTTTTCAATATTAAACAGGATTTCACGTACAGCCGGTTTGAGTTCCAGGGCAAGCTCTGTGGGAGCCATACCGTCTGTCGTGCGAACTAATAAAGGGTCTTCAAATAGCAGTCGCAGACGTTTGAGGCCATTACTCATGGCAGGCTGCGTAATCCCCAAATGACTCGCCGCCTTAGTGACATTTTGCTCACGGAGCAACACGTCCAAATGAATTAATAAATTAAGATCAACCCGACTGATATCCATAGAAAACCTGTTGTAGCTATTTAAATGTGAAGCAGTCCAATATCTGGGGACACCCTAACATTCACAGAATAAATAGTAAATTAGACTTTCATATACAGAACAAATAAACAGCCAACTGATCAGTGAAACTCAACGCCGCATGTAAAAGTTCAGCGAGAATACATTTACACTTAAATCATCAAACTTTTGACGTTCTAGTTTAAAACCTAGTTTTAGCTCTTTATCTAACTTAAATCCTGCACCTAAGGCTAGGCTCTGGCCCCCAATGGTATCGATATCACGATAACATTCACTATACCCATGTTCATTGGTAACAATCCTGGAGCAATCATCCCGTTCAAGAACAGCCCCCACCAATCCCCCTTCTACATAGAGATCAACATTATCGTGATATAAAGGAAGATATTGCCTCATAAAGACACTGCCATTCCACGAATAAGTAAACTCTTTTTCAAGCGCAGCATCACCTTCGAAAAGGATATGTGTAAGGGGTATACCCATTGATAGGCCAATATAGTTATAGGGCAATAAACCAATGCCGCCTGCAAGCTTTACGTTGGTATTAGTATGGTAATCAGATGTGGCCACAGGATGAATATAGTCTAAAGACAGATCCATCATCCCACCAATAGTGTCGGCATGAGTAACCGTGCTGAGCAGAAACAGAATTCCAAATATCCTTTTTCTCATTGATTATCCTTTTAAGTAAACAATAAAAAAGACCGAGCACTTTACGTACTCGGTCTTCTTATTAACACATTCAGCCTAAAATATTTAGACCGAACTAATCAGCTCAATATTAAGAGAACTGGTTAGAAGTGTTCTTAGCACCGCCAGCTTTAAGAGCCGCTTCACCAGCGTAGTACTCTTTGTGGTCGTCGCCTAGGTCAGAACCAGACATGTTCTGGTGCTTAACACAAGCGATACCTTGACGGATCTCTTTACGTTGAACGCCAGCAACATAACCCAACATACCCGCTTCACCGAAGTACTCTTTAGCCAGGTTGTCTACAGACAACGCAGTAGTGTGGTAAGTCGGTAGAGTGATCAAGTGGTGGAAGATGTTCGCTTCACGAGCAGCGTCCGCCTGGAAAGTACGAGTACGCTCGTCAGCTTCCGCAGAAAGCTCAGTGTCATCGTACTTAGCGTTCATCAGGTCAGCACGGTCGTATGCAGATACGTCTTTACCAGCTTCAACCCAAGCATCGTATGCTTGCTGACGGAAGTTCAAAGTCCAGTTGAAAGATGGAGAGTTGTTGTAAACAAGTTTCGCATCTGGGTGTACTTTACGTACTTCGTTCATCATACCAGCGATGTCAGCAACGTTTGGAGTCGCAGTTTCGATCCAAAGAAGGTCAGCACCCGCATTGATCGCTTCGATACAGTCAAATACGCAACGCTCTTCACCAGTACCTTTACGGAACTCGTATAGGCCAGAAGCTAGACGCTTAGGACGAACCAGCTTACCGTTACGGCTGATAAGTACATCGCCTTCAGCAGTATCTTCAGGAGCAACTTCTTCAACGTCCAAGTAAGAGTTGTAAACGTCACCCTGGTCGCCTGGCTCTTTAACAACAGCGATTTCTTTAGTCAGGCCAGCACCTTCAGAGTCAGTACGTGCAACGATAACACCGTCATCAACGCCTAGCTCAAGGAAGGCATAACGTAGCGCACGAATCTTCGCGTGGAAGTCTGCGTGAGGTACAGTTACTTTACCGTCCTGGTGACCACATTGCTTCTCGTCAGCTACTTGGTTTTCGATCTGAAGTGCACAAGCACCTGCTTCGATCATTTTCTTAGCTAGCAAGTAAGTTGCTTCAGCGTTACCGAAACCAGCATCGATGTCAGCAATAATTGGCACTACGTGAGTTTCGTGGTTGTCGATTTGAGACTGGATTTCAGCTTCTTTTGAAGAATCGCCAGCTTCACGAGCTTTGTCCAGCTCACGGAATAGGCCACCTAATTCACGAGCGTCTGCTTGACGTAGGAAAGTGTATAGCTCATTAACAAGGCTAGCTACAGCAGTTTTCTCGTGCATAGACTGGTCAGGAAGAGGACCGAACTCAGAACGTAGAGCGGCTACCATCCAACCAGACAGGTACAAGTAACGACGTTCGGTAGAACCGAAGTGCTTCTTGATAGAGATCAGCTTCTGCTGACCTACGAAACCGTGCCAGCAACCCAAAGACTGAGTGTACTTGGTTTTATCTGCATCGAAAGCAGCCATGTCAGCACGCATGATGCCTGCAGTGTACTTAGCGATGTCCAGACCAGTTTTGAATTTGTTTTGAGCGCGCATACGAGCTGCTGACTCTGGGTTGATTGCATCCCAAGGAGCACCAGCGGCTTCTTTAAGAGCAGCAACTGCTTTGATATCGTTCTGATATGCTGTCATGATCGATCCTTACATTGCGATTAAATGATGTCAGATAATTTCGTGGCATTGAAAGCTGAACACAAAATACAATGCCTACATCGCCTTCTGACTTACCGATGTGTTAATTTCAGGTGGGCATTCTAAAGAATCAGCGATGATAAATAAAATATATAGAGAATATATCCAATATAACTTTGATGAATATTAGTGATTACCGATAGTTGAACATGGGAAGAAGAAACACCCAATAATTAATGTAATATTTTAAGAGTTTTCTTTACCTACTTGTTTTTATTAATATTACTTAAAATAAACCTAAAATAAGTCAAACAATAACTCAGATATTACAAGCCAATTTACCGTCACATAAATTAATAAACATTAACAATTTTACCGGTTTATATACCTTTCACAGCCGTTAATGGTGCATCAAGTGTTATTCTGGTTTTATGTTGAGCCATTTCAAATGCTGCTTTGCCCATTGGCAACGAGTTTGGCCCCACCCTCGGCAAACCTTCAATAGCCAACGACTGTATATTGGTGCAGGTTGGAAGCTGTAAGGCACGGCTATTTTTCCGACGCCAAGGCGATCTGGACGCTATATGATGATAGAAAACGCGCTCACCAGAAACGACGCCTGACATACCAGGACGGTCTCTAATACCGCCGTCCAAATAGTAACGACTATTTAATAGAACCGGCTGAAACAATAAAGGGAATGCACAAGAAGCCGAGATGGCTTGCTGAATGGGCCCTTCCGTTAGCCGATGAGTTTTACAGGTTAAAAGGTCAAAAGCCGACAACACCACCGAAACGTGGCAATCCTGCAGACGATCAACCTGGCAGACTTCAGATACCATATTCCTGAACTTATTACCCTTTAACAGACCAAAGCCGGGCGCTGGGTCCCAGAAGTCACCTTTATCAAGGGTAAACAGGCGCTCCTTTAGCTCATGGGTTGTACACCCGGAAGCCCAACAGGCCCCCACCAAAGCCCCGGCGCTTGAGCCGGTAATCTTGGTGGGTAACAGCGCCTCTTCTTCCAGCACAGACAGCATCCCGCAATGGGCAAAAAAACTAAAAAAGCCTGAAGACATGCTAAGTGTAAAAGGCTGGGCTTGTAGCCAGTCACGAAGGGTCATATTGAATATCCATATGTTGCTAAACAACCGTAGATCAGCGTCTTTTCCAAACAAGCGAAAGCCCATATCTTATTAATTTTTTAGTCTCGGCTTGCACAAGGGTGACGGATGCGGATTTAATCTGGTTTTCTAAATAGCGGTTTATCTATTTCGTTTATCAATTTCGTTTAATTACTTCTTATTTCTACGCGTTACGAATAAGTTGATTGGCGTACTGCTCAATCAGTTCCGTTAGCTTATCATGGAAATG
>JBFKTM010000195.1:0-6147 GCA_041636295.1 Oleiphilaceae bacterium | reverse complement strand
GTGATACGGGTATCTGATACCAAGCCGGTTGATTTACCCATGCGCTTTGCTCTTTCCAGAATACTCTCTGCGGCGTTGCCATCTTTATCTGCGCCGATCATTTCAGAGCCTGCGTACTTACCGGTTGCCAATTGCGTGGCTGAGGCTGCGGAGTCGGTTACCAGAACATTGTTGGCGTTAGTCATAGAAAGACCCATAACACCATTGGTTGTCATTCGATCAAAGGCGGTTACGCGATCTTTAATAATCGTATTGGGGGCTTGCTTAGCATAAGAGAGTAGTAGGCCAACCTGTTGTGGCCCCATGCCGTCACCAATAATCATAATGACATTCTTGGCTTTGCCTGAGTCAGCACTTTCAGGTGTTGACTGTAGCTGGCTACAACCTGTGATGGCGAGGGATAAGGTGATTGACCCCAATAGTGCTCGGTGTTTCCTGATTCTCATTTATTATCTCCAGTTGAACATTCCATGGTTATTTATTGTTGTATGAAAAAACGCTTATAACGACGTTTTTCCAGACTGGGTGAGTGCGTCCTGATGTATTAATTAAAATGCACATGTGTTCCGGTTTTGAGTATAACGTGCCTTTTCTTTGATTCTTAAGGGAAATTTACAAAATAAAACAACAATTTCTTAAAATTGATACGCTAATTTCTTAAAATTCATACACTAATAAATATTAGTATTCTAAATAAAAATATATATTGCATTGTAGGGTGTTTTGCTCGTTGATGCTAAAAGTATAATAAAAACAGTATATTAATATTTGTTCTTGGTTGTTTTGGTGTTTTTTTCTTAAATTGATTATTACAGTACAAACTATTAGAATAGTTTTAATTGAATGTTCAATCAATAAAAAGATAAAGAATATGCCAAAAGTTGGAATCGAGCCGGTACGCAAAAAACAGCTGATTGAGGCAACCCTGTCGTCGATAGAACAATTTGGATTGCAAGGTACTACCATTAACACCATTAGCCGTACTGCTGGCATGTCTGCGGGTATTATTAGTCATTATTTTGGGGGCAAGCAGGGGTTGATCGAAGCAACGGTGCGGTATTTGTTGGAACAGCTTAGAACAACGCTACTTGATAAGTTGAATGCCACGGGGGCGTCGCCTCAACAACGGCTGATGATGATTGTCGAAACCAATTTTAGTGGTATTCAACGTTCGGACTCTGCGACGAAAACGTGGTTAAGTTTTTGGGCGCAAGCGATGCATGACCCCGCGTTGGCTCGGCTACAAGCGATAAACAGTCAGCGCCTGCTTAGCAACTTGCGCTACGCCTATAAACAGCTAATGCCCTCTGATAAAGCGTCAGAGGCAGCAAATATGACCGCGTCTATGATAGACGGGTTCTGGTTACGTAGTGTGCTAAGTGAGTCTAACGAAGCAGACTTTCTAGCCGCCGAACAGATGTGCAAGCATTTTATTACTATTCTTATCCAGCAGTATGGAGAGACTGAATGACCCTGAAGCGGTACCAGAATTTTATAGATGGTCGCTATCTTAGTAATGACAGTGGCGACTATTTTGAGGTTATTAATCCAGCAACCGGTAACGTGGTCTATGAGGTTGAAGTCGCTGATGACAAGATAAAACAGGCGGCAGTTGAGAGCGCTCGCAAGGGCTTTTCAGAATGGTCTGCCCTGAACGGCATGGCACGCAGTCGCATATTAATGAAAGCAGTCGCACTTCTGCGAGAGCGTAATGACCAGCTGGCAACTATTGAGGTAATCGATACGGGTAAGCCATGGCAAGAAGCGTCCGTGGTCGATGTGGCGACAGGTGCGGACTCGATTGAGTTCTTTGCAGGCTTGGCACCTTCCATTGAAGGCAATCAGCAGAGCCTGGGGGGTGATTTCTACTATACCCGCCGCGAACCGCTGGGTATTTGTGCCGGCATTGGTGCTTGGAACTACCCCTTGCAGATCGCATGCTGGAAAGTAGCTCCCGCTTTGGCTTGTGGTAACAGCATGATCTTTAAGCCATCAGAAGAGACCCCGTTGGGCGCATTAAAATTAGCAGAAATATTGTTTGAAGCCGGGGTGCCTGCTGGTGTATTTAACGTAGTGCAGGGCGACGGTTCTGTGGGAGCCTGGCTGACACACCATGCTGATATCGCCAAAATCTCTTTCACCGGTGAAGTAGGAACGGGCAAGAAGGTGATGAGCGCAGCGGCCACCTCATTAAAAGAGGTCACAATGGAGTTGGGCGGCAAGTCACCGCTGATTATTTTTGACGATGCCGATATTGAAAGTGCAGTATCGGCCGCGATGCTGGGTAACTTTTACACCCAGGGCGAAGTGTGTACGAACGGTACGCGAGTGTTTGTTCATGATGCTATCTATTCGGCGTTTGTTGATCGGTTGCTGGCTCGCACCCGTGATAACATTGTTGCGGGAGACCCGTTGAATCCAGAAACGAATTTTGGGGCATTGATATCGGCTAAACACCGTGATCAAGTCATTAACTATATTCAAAAAGGCATCGAGGATGGCGCGACGCTGTTGTGTGGTGGTCATCGACTCAAACCAGACGCAGCCCCTGATGGCTATTTTGTCGAGCCGACTATATTTACCGATTGTAATGATGAGATGAGAATTGTTCAGGAAGAGATCTTCGGTCCGGTGATGGCAATCTTACGATTTAGTGATGAAGATGAAGTGATTCGACGAGCCAATAATACGGACTATGGTCTGGCGGCAGGTGTCTTTACCCAGGATATCAATCGCGCTCACCGTGTCATTCACCAGATTCAGGCCGGGATCTGCTGGATCAACAGCTATGGTGCGTCACCTGCCGAGATGCCGGTGGGTGGGTATAAGCTGTCTGGTGTCGGGCGTGAAAATGGTGTTGAAACTTTAAACCACTATACCCAGCTGAAAGCCGTGTATGTGGGGCTCAGTCCACTGGAAAGTCCTTTTTAACTGGAGTGGACGGTATGTCACAACAAAACAGATTTGATTACATTATTGTTGGTGCCGGCTCTGCCGGCTGTGTGCTGGCCAATCGCCTTTCGGAAGACAAAAATACCCAGGTACTGTTACTGGAAACAGGGGGTAGTGATAAAAGCATCTTTATTCAGATGCCCACAGCACTCTCTATTCCAATGAATACTCGCAAGTACAACTGGCAGTTTGAAAGCGAGCCGGAACCCCATCTCAATAACCGTCGGATGCACTGCCCCCGTGGCAAGGTACTTGGGGGGTCGTCTTCCATTAATGGTATGGTCTATGTGCGTGGCCACGCTAAAGACTTTGATGAGTGGCGGGAGCACGGTGCTGAAGGGTGGGATTACGCGCACTGCCTGCCGTATTTCAAAAAAGCAGAAAGCTGGGCATTTGGTGGTGATGAGTACCGGGGGGATAGAGGCCCGTTAGCCGTTAATAATGGTAATCAGATGCAAAACCCACTGTACCAGGCCTTTGTCGATGCCGGTGTCGAGGCGGGTTATTTCATGACCGACGACTACAACGGCAAGTTGCAGGAAGGTTTTGGACCGATGCATATGACCATTAAAGATGGCGTGCGATGGTCAACAGCCAATGCCTACCTAAAACCTGCCATGCATCGCCCCAACTTGACGGTAATAACCCATGCGCTGGTACATAAGGTTTTGCTGGAAGGCAAGAAGGCCGTTGGTATCGAGTATCGGCATCGAGGAGAGACAAAACAGGCTCTGGCCGATCGTGAGGTTATTCTCTCGGCGGGCCCGATTGGTTCGCCACATTTGTTACAACTGTCGGGGATCGGTCCACGTGAGGTGCTGGAGTCCGCAGGCATTGATGTGAAGCATGAGCTGCCCGGAGTCGGTGAGAACTTGCAGGATCATTTGGAGTTCTACTTCCAGTTTAAGTGCAAGAAACCGATTACCCTGAATGGCAAACTAGACTTGTGGAGCAAGTTTTTAATTGGTGCTCGATGGTTCTTCGCCAAAAAGGGGCTGGGTGCTACTAATCATTTTGAATCTTGTGGCTTTATCCGTTCAAAGCCTGGGGTTGAATGGCCTGATCTGCAATATCACTTTCTGCCTGCTGCAATGCGTTATGATGGCCAAAGCGCTTTTGACGGCCATGGCTTTCAGGTACATATCGGGCATAACAAACCGACGAGTCGTGGCTGGGTAAGAGCGGTATCTTCTGATCCATCGGTACACCCGAAGATCCAGTTTAACTATTTGCAAGAAGAGTCAGACCGGGAAGGCTTTAGAGATTGTGTTCGATTGACCCGGGAAATTATTAATCAACCGGCAATGGATGAGTTTCGTGATTCCGAGATTCAGCCTGGCGAGCGGGTGCAAAGTGATGAGCAAATAGATGACTTTGTTCGTAGTAATGTAGAGAGTGCCTATCACCCCAGCTGCTCATGCAAGATGGGAGTGGACGATATGGCGGTGGTTGACCCTGAGACTCGCGTCCGCGGTATTGCGCAACTGCGCGTTGTGGACTCTTCGATCTTTCCGACCATTACCAATGGTAACTTGAATGCCCCTACTATTATGGTGGCAGAACGAGCGGCAGATTTAATCAGAGGGCAAGGCATGTTAGTGCCCTGTGATGCTGAAGTCGGTATGGAAGCCGACTGGAAAACAAAACAAAGGACGCATAAACCTAGCAGGACTACCGGAGGATAAAAGGATAATATGATGAATCTCAAGCGACTAATTTTGTCAGCAATGCTGGCAGCACCCCTTTCATTACAGGCCAGTCAGTGCGATACCGTACGTTTTTCTGATGTGGGCTGGACCGATATTACAGCCACCACTGCGTTGGCTTCGGTAGTACTCGAAGGCATCGGTTACAAAACCAAGACTCAAATGTTGTCAGTGCCTGTTACCTACAAGTCTATAGAAAATAATGATATCGATGTTTTTCTGGGTAACTGGATGCCGACCATGGAGGGCGATATCAAAGCCTACCGTGAGCGTGGCACCGTTGAGACGATCCACAAAAATCTGGAAGGGGCCAAATACACCCTGGCCGTACCCAAATACGTGTACGATGCCGGCGTGAAAACCTTTGCCGATATCGCCAAATTTGCCGACAAGTTTGATAGTAAGATCTATGGCATCGAGCCGGGTAACGATGGTAACCGCCTTATTCAGGATATGATTGACCAGAATGCCTTTGGACTGAAAGGCTTCAAAGTGGTTGAGTCCAGTGAAGCCGGAATGCTCTCTCAGGTGAAGCGTAAGAATCGTCGTAATCAGTGGATTGTCTTCCTGGGTTGGGAGCCACACCCGATGAATGCCAACTTTGAACTGGCCTACCTGGAAGGCGGGGACGACTTCTTTGGCCCTAATCTCGGCGGGGCAAGTGTCTATACCAATGTGCGTAAAGGCTTTGCGGAAGAGTGTAGCAATGTTGCGCAGCTGCTTAAGAATATGACGTTTACTCTGGAAATGGAGAATGAAGTGATGTCAGCCATTCTCGATGAAGGTAAAAAGCCGAATGTGGCCGCTACGGAGTGGCTAAAGAACAACCCGGCTGTATTGGAGGAGTGGCTCGCCAATGTGAAAAACACTAACGATCAGTCTGCCCTGGCGGCGGTTAAGGCCCATTTAGGTTTGAACTAGTTGGTTCGCATCCTGAAACGTTTTTTCGTCATACCGAAGGACCCACAAGTCGTTGAAATTAATGGGTCCTGTGATCAAGTCACAGGATGACGACGGGGAATTTATCGTGTTTCAGGATAAGAGCTAGTTAGCAACGCTAATACATCTAATTGTCATCCTATCGAAAGTAGTGGTGGCAATTAGACCGTGAATTACTGTTTCCAGCGCCTGCTGGAATGGTGTAAAAATAACCAATATTCGGACATCTATGACCTGGATCACTGAGCACAAGTTACCCATTGGCGACTGGGCTGAACAAATGATCGATGGACTGATCGAGCACAGCGGCGCTTTTTTCGATTGCATCGCACTCTCGCTGGAATTTTTAATTCAGGGCCTGATCAATATTTTGGCAGGTCTTCACCCGCTGGTCTTTATCGGTTTGGTGGCGGCATTAGCTATATGGCGGCAACGACATTGGGGCACCGCACTATTTTGTACGCTGTCACTGGCTCTCATCTGGAACCTGGGGTATTGGCAGGAAACCATTGAAACGGTCTCGCTGGTACTGTTTGCGACCGGCTTTTGC
>JBFKTM010000194.1:0-6172 GCA_041636295.1 Oleiphilaceae bacterium | reverse complement strand
GGGTTAAAACCCGACCTACGACGGTGCATAATTCAATTATTTGGTTTTTTTTGGATAAGAACTAAATGGCCGGTAGTTGCTCAGAAAATCACAATCGAACCTTGAATGCTCTGCTATAGTTTTAGAAACCATTAGTGTATCTGGTTTCTAAAACTAACGATTAGCCCCACACATCAGGGGTATGTTTTTTACGCCAGAATTGTCGTGTCCAAGCTTTCACGAGATAATGATGCTGCTACATAAAGATGCGTTGAACTCCCTTAATAGAAAATCCTCTATTGCCGACAAACTAAAAGTGCTTCACCATGCGGCACAGCAGCATCACCCTTTTATTTCCCGAATTGCCGTTGCTCTCTACGATCACAAGACCGACCTTCTCAAAACCTTTATTCATAGTGGTGAAAACGAGACGCCATTGGCCAACTATCAAGCCAAACTGTCAGAAACCGAATCGTTACGAAAAATCCTGGATGCATCAGTTCCCAGGGTCATTAATGATCTAAGCAGGCTAGAAAATACTCAGAAAACTCACACAAGGCTGTTACTAGATGCGGGGTACCTATCCAGCTATACCCTGCCAATGGTATTTAACGACCGTTTTTTTGGCTTCGTTTTTTTTAATGCACACGAGAAGGATGTTTTTAGCGAACATGTGATGATTGAGCTGGACATGATAGGCCATATGGCCGCGTTGCTGATCTACAACGAACGCTCCAATATCCGCACCCTGTTAGCTACCGTAAAATCGGCTCTGGACATGACACACTCCCGGGATCCGGAAACAGCCTCTCACCTTGAACGCATGTCACGCTATACCCGACTTATTGCCAAGGCATTGGCAGGCCACTATCACTTTGATGACCAATATATTGAGCACATTTATCTATTCGCCCCATTACATGACCTCGGCAAAATAAAAGTACCCGACCGAATACTATTAAAGCCAGACAAACTCACCCATGAAGAGTTCTCTGTAATGAAAAGCCACCCGAAAGATGGCCGAGAACTAATTGACGCGTTACTGGAAAACTATGGCCTTAACGGCATTGGCTATTTGGAGATGCTGCGAAATATTGCCAACTATGATCATGAGAGCATTGATGGCAGCGGCTACCCAGACGGTTTAGTCGGCGAACAGATCCCGATTGAGGCGCGAATTGTCACCGTCGCGGACGTATTTGACGCACTGACCAGTCAAAGGCCCTATAAAGAAGCCTGGAGTAATGAAAAGGCCTATGCCAAATTAAAAGAGATGGCCGGCAAACAGCTGGATCGCCAGTGTGTAGAGGCACTGCTAAGCAATATCGATGAAATTGAAGCCATCCAGCGCACCTTCAAAGAGAATGACTATGGATAACAGGGAGCATAAATATGGGCGGCGTTAACATTAAACGCGTATTGAAAGTGTCAGTTATTGCAGTACTATTTTTTTCAGCTGCGTCTACTCATGCCAAAATCTATAAATGTACCTTGGCAAATGGCAAGCTGAACTTTCAGGACACTCCCTGCATAGACGGCTCAGCTGAAGAAGTATCTCTCAAAAAGACCAATGTAATGGACGAGAATGAACAGGTCACACAAACGCAGAATGACATTAGAACAACTGAGCCAAAAGCTAAACAAAAGCCGATGCAAGACCCACTAACAAGCCAAAACCAGATGATGTGCGAAAGCGCTACAAGATCCTATGAGCAAGAGGCCGCACAAATTAAAGCGCGCTGTAAAAAAGGGCGAGAGACTTTTTGCGATCTACCGGCAGAAGAGATACAGCGCCGTTGGGATAATAACTATTTAAAAAGAGAGTCAGGTGACTCATTTAGCCCGCCAACACAGCAATGGCACGCCTTCAACCGAAATGGCGGCGCCCCAATTTATAATTTGAAGTCCCAAATTAGCCAGTATTGTAAAAATTAATCTTTACATTCTCTAGGGTACGTCAGCCAACCGACGGCGTGCCTCTGAGGTGCTGAAAGACCTGACTAATAACACCCCCAACTTCGGGCTCGTTGTCCGATCTCAGACTCTCTTTATTGATCTGATTCCAACTCATAACCGCTTCGGTTCGGTTGGGAAATACCGCAGAACGAGCTCCACAATTGAAACAGCATACATCCCAATTGCGCGCGCCAACCGCTCCCGGCTCACATACTGGCTCACTTCCGCAGGTACAGTTTGATAAAATCATGTAATCATTCTCCCGAAATTCAAAGTCTTATGACCAACTACTCGGGCTGAATCCATTCAACATATTATTTTTAAAACGACTTAACGCGTAACTACTTACCCGTTGGATCCTACGGTCAAGCCGTAGGATGACGCAGGGGGGGCGTTACCCTAGAGCAACTTATGGCAGGCACTGTAATGATTAGTTGCCTGCCATACCTTAACATTGATCAAGTTAATGGTTGATTAATGCCTCAATCGCCACGGGAACATGCTTGTGATAGGGCGTTTTGGCGATTGGATCACAATAATCCGTTGAGGTCAGCTCATTAATTGAAGGGCCATTTTGCTTAAGTTCACCACCGGCACCGGAATAGATCATCCCGTAGCCATGGGGCAATGTAACCATACCCGGCTGCACCGTCTCGTCTTGCATTAACGATACCTCTATCTGGCCAACCGCAGATCGACAGAGGGCCTTGCCGCCATCTTCCAACCCCAGTTTGCTCAAGTCAGTCGGGTGAATTCGCATCCCCCCCTCTTTATCGGTTTTGCGCCAATCGGGTGTGCGGAAGATTTGATTCGCATTATAGGCGCGCCGCTCCCCCGCCATCAGAATAAACGGGTAGTCAGGGTTCCCTTGCTCGGCAGAGTAAGAAGCAGCCTCGCTCGCCAGCTCATCCAGAGCGTCAGCCATCTCCTGAATATATAGCCTGACTTTTTTATCTGGCGTTTTCATCCACTTCCAGGTGTCTTGATAGTCGAATGTAGCCAATGGAACCGGCTTGTCAGAGGTTAGCACACGATTAAACAGTGTATTTCCTTGAGCATACCCCTTGCCCTCTGTTCCCGCTTTAGCCACTTGGCGACCAAATTTTGCAGTAAAGAACTGACAGACACCCCACAGGGTGGCGGCAGATGCCATTTTCTCAGGTAACGCCTTACCCAGTGTTGCATAGAGAATAACCGGCAGATAAGGCATCCAATTTGGATTTACCTTAAGAGCGGCTGCCAGTGCCACAGGAAACAACCGACCGAATTGAAACTGCCTATCCAGTTTGGCTATCCGTTCCAGCTTTGGAAAACGATCTGGTATTGCTCCCATAGCGACAACCAAACGTCGATAGATCTCGGGTACTGGCAAGGTATAGCCTTGCGACTCAACAATCGGTTGGCGCAGATGAAAGTATGGGGTTGGGAAGCCAAAGGTAAAAAATGCGCACTCGGTCTTTTCAAACTGACTGGGAGCCGGAAGCACATAATCGGCCAGTCGTGCGGTTTCTGTCAGTGCCACATCAATCACCACCGAAAGCTCCAATTTGGCAAATGCTTTGCGGTAGGCAGCGGCGTCTGCCGCAGACAGCACCGGGTTGGCACTATCAACTACCAAGGCCCGTACACGCTCAGGATGATCGGTATCTATCTCCAACGGCAGTATATTGGGTGGGAACAGCTTGCTAATCCCCTTCATCCCCGTAACACGAGTCACCTCACCGCCCTCTTCAGGCTCCTTGGAGTGCCCGATCAGTGGAGCAAATTGTGCCACCAGATGGTTGCCACCCTGCTTATTGAAGTTGCCGGTAATCAGGAACAACAACTTCTCAAGGTAGGAGTTGAGGGTACTGTGCAAGCTATGTTGAATCCCCAAATCGGCCCGAACCGTAGCCGTTTCGGCCTTGGCGAAGTCTATAGCAACTTGCCTGATCAGAGCGCTATCAACCCCGGAGATCTCGGCATACTGTTCAAAAGGAACCGCCAAAAACTGTTTTCTCACTTGCTCAAACCCGTGGCTGTGCTGCTCGATAAAGTCACGGTCTTCCAATCCTTCCTGCAAGATGATGGCGATGATGGCAGAGAGTAGAAAGGCGTCTTTACCGGGTTTAACGGCCAGGTGAATATCTGCCATCTTGGCGGTTTCGCTCAATCGCGGATCAATCACCACCATCGTTCGTTTATTGTCTTTCTGATAAGCCTTCAACAGATCACGGGTTTTCGGTATGCCGTGAGCAGCCCATGGGTTTGCGCCAAGAATAATGGCGTAATCCGCATGTTCCATCCCTTCCACTACAAAACAGCTTTGACGGCCAAACAGCTTGCCGTTGACCCAAAAATCCCCCGTCTTCTCCTGCGCCAATGCAGAGTAAACATAGGGTGGCCCATGGCGGCGCGTAGTGCTGAACTGTAAGTGCCCCCGAGGTGATTACCCTGCCCGCCCCCACCATAGTAAGCAAACGCATGGCCGCCGTGCTGATTTCGGATGGACCGCATTTTCGCGGCAATATCGTTGATGGCAACATCCCATTCAACCGCTTCAAAACCGCCATCAGGTTTTTTACGGAGCGGCTTGGTCAATCGTTCAGAGTGGTTTTGATAGTGATCCAGACGAGCGGCTTTCTGGCAGAGGTAACCTTCCGACGAGCCAGATGCTTTGTCGCCTCGAACCTTCTTTAAGTGCTGCCCTTCTACCTGCACCTCAATAGAACAGCCGATGCTGCACAGCATACAGGCCGTCGATTTCCACGCCTCGTTATTACCCGTTACTTTTTGCCCTACACTCATCGGAGTCTCCTTTCGTCTGAAAACCTGATCACCTGGAATCACGCAGCTTTTATTATGGATGTTGATCTCGATTAATGATGCACATCCACTTAATTATAGATATCGTCTTATTAAGTTCCATTTTAGAACTATATTGATAGTAAGTTCCAAAATGGAATTTGTAAAGCTATAATCAAGTAACAAAGAGAGCCAGACTCAGCCAACCATAGGTGATAACTATTTAATGAAATGGGACAACATTCAGGAGATGCCCTGCTCCGTAGCAAGAGCGCTCTCCATTGTGGGCGACCGCTGGACTTTGCTTATTCTCCGAGACTGTTTCATGGGCACGAAACGCTTCGATAAGTTTCAGAAGCAGATTGGGCTCACCCGACACCGTTTAACTGATCGCCTCAACAAACTGGTAGAGCACGAAATATTAAGAAAAGTGCCCTATCAGGAAAAACCACTCCGCTATGAGTACCGCCTCACCCGCAAAGGGGTGGACCTATACCCGGTGCTCATGACACTGGTGAAGTGGGGGGATAAATGGATGGCCGGCGAAGATGGCCCCCCTATCGAATATTTCCATACCCAGTGCAATCACACCATGAGCATAGAGCTGAGCTGTTCCGAATGTGGTGAGACGATTAACCCGAAAGAAGTGATTCCTAAAGTAGGGCCGGGGTTGAGGGCTTATTCTGAGCGACTAAAGTCGCAATCATGAGGGGTATTGAACTCTTGTAGTTGTCTATTAATGACTGGTCGCCACAAAGCTGTCGAATGCACTTCCATGTAGGTCGGGTTTTAACCCGACGCCTCGTTGGATCATAAAGATGAAATGTTAAGATGGCTGTCCATTTAGAACCTCTGCTTTTAGTTCTTCTTCTGTCCAGTTATCGCTCAATGGTGATTCCTATAGACGTGTAACACCGCAATAAACGTATATCAGTGATGAGTTTTCGTTAAATATTGTGTTTTGTAATTTTTTCATTCTAATAATTATCAAAGATCTGACTCCGACAATCTAGGCGCTTCTCCCGCTTGTAGCGTTAATCACTAGCATACATCAAAATAAGACTATATATCCTTGATAACATAGTGTCTTTGCCAGCTTCATTGGCTATTGCTCTACACTTGGCAGAGACGGGCAGCAATCGATTCTCCCTAGAACTAAAAACAAGTCCGGATGATAGATTAATCCTACAGCCACCATCTGCGTTATCAATGTGAACATAGCGGCCTTCAACGCTGATCTTATCAACGATTGTCGAACCTCTTAGCATAAGGCCCAATAACAGAGATCGTGTCTTCACCGTTTCTGGAATTGGCAATCTTTCCATCGATATATCAAGCGCGCAAAGAAACTTAACAATAGCATTCTCCAATGGGTCATTATCAAGTATGAGTTCGTTACATATAATCGAGGTCTGTCCCTTAATTTTTACAATTTTTTCCATTAGTTGTGACT
>JBFKTM010000193.1:0-6186 GCA_041636295.1 Oleiphilaceae bacterium | reverse complement strand
CGATATCAGACATCACTTTTTCAACCTCAACTCTTGCTAGCTTTTTTTCTGGAGTAAGCAACAGGTCGAACACATGCACGGGCACACCAAAAAAGGTTAATAGCTCTTCTGGTATCGCTTCAACACCCTTGCGCTTTTCAATATACACGTACATTTCATTCTTTTTAGGGCTTTTATATACAGAACAAAGTAACCGATTACTGCTCATTAAAACTGCTCTCAACCACGGCCTTAAAAGGCTCACTCAGTAGCTCAATCCGCCAATGTCCATAGGCTTCAGGTAGCTCAATATCACCACCCGTTTGCATTTGTGCATAAGCAGATTGAATAAAACTTTCTAATAGTCGTTTTCTCCCCAGAAGCTCCGGGGCGACGTCTTTTTCAACGGCGATAGCATCCGACGCTTTTTTAAGCTTTCGATAAACGTTTAACTTATGACCACTTAAAGGACGTGGAATAGGCAACAACTCGCTGGTCGCTTTCACCGATTCAGCGGTTATTGAAATAAGAAAGTCGCCGTATTTCCTTAATTGCGCGGGTTTCAGTGTTTTGGCCTCTTGAAGCGCATAAACACTTTTTGGCATTCGCTCTGCAATTTCCAGAATCTGCTTGTCACTGACGATTCTGGAGCGGGGCTTATCTAATTTTCTCGCCTCACGCTCGCGCCATTTAGCTATTTTTTTTAGGACCCACTGTCGGTCAATCGAGTATTTCCAGGCACCCCGAAACTTTAAATAGTAGTTATCAATGTCTTCACTGGTTTCTACCAACCCTTGATTTATCAGGTCGCACTCCTCCTGTACGACGCCTGAGAACCCCTTCTTTTCGAGTTCTTCTTGTATCTGTGGGTAGATATCAAACAGGTAATGAACATCTTTTGCGGCATACTCCAGCTGAGAGTCACTTAACGGCCTTTTAAGCCAATCAGAACGCGTCTCGCCTTTATCGATTGTCACCCCTGTATAGTGTTCAATAAACTTCTGATAACCAACGGATAAACCCTGACCCAATAACGCGCATGCAATTTGGGTATCGAAAATATTTTTAGGTATACAGTCTGCAATCTGCTGGAAAAGTACAACATCCTCACTCATCGAGTGCATCACTTTAATGGTATTGCCGACCAACAGTGATTTAAGCATGCCAAGATCGGGGATCTCAACCGGATCAATTAAATAGACCCCTTGATCGTCTGCAATTTGAATCAGACCTGCAATAGGGTAAAACGTATCAACGCGAACAAATTCAGTATCGATCGCCACAAACGGCACACTGTTCCAATAACACAGCTTTTCTTTTAGACGATCAGAATCAACGATCATCTCAACGCTAAATTCACAACCAAAATTACTCATAAAGAGAACCGAGCCTCACCCTTAACCGTCTAATGGCTTTCGACCTGCGAGCGCATGGCTAAGTGTGCCCCCGTCAATGTAACCGAGCTCACCACCAACCGGAATACCATGAGCAATCCGGGTGACAAGCACCTTACTTCCTTCCAATAGATCAGCAATATAGTGGGCCGTTGCATCCCCCTCAACAGTAGGGTTGGTTGCAATAATCAGTTCCGACACAGCACTCTCAGTAATCAACGGCAAGAGTTTATCAATGCCAATCTCTTCTGGCCCAATACCATCAATCGGTGAAAGGTGCCCCATCAATACAAAATAGCGACCACTGTAGGTTCCAGATAATTCAATTGCCAATAGGTCAGAAGGCGTCTCAACAACACAGAGCTGGCCATTGTTGCGCTGCTCATTTTTACAGATTCGACAGATTTCATGCTCCGTTAGATTCTGACATTTCTGACAACGACCTACTGAAGCGATTGAATCAGATAAGGCCGTTGCCAGACGCTGCGCTCCACTACGATCACGTTCCAAAAGTTGTAACGCCATCCGTTGCGCCGATTTAACACCAACACCGGGCAGGCATCGTAGAGATTCGATCAGTTCATCAACTAACGGGCTAAAGCTCATGTTTACACTACATCGTTAAAAAACGTCGTTAAAAAACGTCGTTAAGAAAAACCGTAAAGGTGGCATTCAAATAGATTTAAACTACGCCATTTCACTACGGCCTAAAAAGGCATTTTAAAACCTGGAGGCATCCCCATTCCTGCAGTCATGCCAGAGAGTTTATCCTTGCTATTTTCTTCTACTTTTCTAACCGCATCATTCACAGCAGCCGCTAACAGGTCTTCCAGCAACTCCTTGTCTTCCTGTAATAGTGAAGGATCAATTGTGACCTTCTTAACATCATGCCGTCCAGTCATGACAACTTTAACCATACCCGCTCCAGACTCACCCAGAACCTCTGCGTTAGCCAACTCTTCCTGCGTTTTCTGGAACTGTTCCTGCATTTTTTGGGCTTGCTTCATCAATTCGCCCATACCACCTTTAATCATAATGACCTCAATCTATGGTGTACGACGAGAGAGTTATCTCTTGTCTATAAAAACCGATAGCAACAACGTGCTAAACATTAAACCGTTGTTTGACTGTATCAAATGTTATCGATAAACATCTTTTCAACATTAACGTACATTGGACATTAAGACCGTTTCGAAATTCACTTTCTTAAACGATCAATGCCATTTTCAATCAATGGGTTCAACGGTAGATAACAATATGGTTGCATCAAACCGATTTACAAGGGATACCACGTTAGGGTCACCTTCAATTGATCCCACGGCTTTTCTAAGTCTCTCCTGCCGCTTTCGTTCTTTCCATTCAGCGGGTGTTTCTGCCTCAGGTTTACCCATCGCAAACTCTAGATGAAACTGCTCACCAAATTTTTTCTTAAACGCTTCGACAATCCTGCTTTTGTGTACGTCGGTCAACAGACGGAAATGCCCTTCATCTACCGTTAAAGTCGCAGCCATTTCGCCCAATTTCAAACCGGTATTAGCCGCCAGATTTTGAGTCATCCCCGTTAGCTCCAGCTGAGGCAGAATTAACGGCAAAGGATTCTCCATTTGCAGACAGGACGCAATATCTATCGGGTTGACAACCTCTTCCTGCACACCTTGGTTAGCCGGATCGCCCGCCCCTTCACTTTCAATGGGACTTTGCATTAACGGGTCATTTTCAACAATATTATCAGTAGATGCGACCGCCATTTCGCTTGAATGACTTATCGTTGCAGGTTCAACCACCTCCCCAACGCTTTCAGACTCGCCGGTTTCTGAGCGACCTTGTTCTGCCGGTATTAAAGGAGGTGTGCTTAATTGAACCTCATCTATAGATTCAACTGTTTTTTTTTGAGCAGCTGTTACATCAGTCGGATGTTCATATTCTGGTTCAAACCCCATGTCTGAAGTTTGCGCTTGAACATAGCTTTCATCGTATGCAAACTCATTAGGATCAGAACCTTCGAAAGCGGGGTGCCCGGCTAAAGCATTAGAAGAGCGGTTATCAGTCACTTCATGCGAAGAGTGCTGTTCAACGTTGGCTACAGCCTGCGTTATTGGTGCATTGTCGACAAAGGAGGTTGCTTGAACCGGCACCTCCTCTTGAGTGTGTTGATTGGTTTGCGGCGCAATAACCTGATCTTTTACATTGATACTTTCGTTAGCACTGAATTTAACACTGTCTGTAACAGCGTCTTCCGGTGTTGGAACAACCGCTTGAGAATCACTCGCCGACGCTTCAGGGCTAACCAAATCGCTGGAATTGCTCTGCTCTGCTTTTTCAGCGTCATTAATATTTTGATCGTGCAGATCATCCGCTGCAGTCTCAGGGCTTCCCACATCATCACTTTGTGAGGCTAAAGCCAGTTTAGGTGTGTTTTTCTCAACATTAGGCTGGAAAGCGAGCATGCGAAGCAGCACCATTTCAAGCCCAGCGCGCTGGTCTGGTGATATGGGTAGATCACTTCTACCAAGCAATCCTATCTGATAGAACAACTGAACATCTTCAGCAGACAGGGCGCCAGCCAGTGAAACGACCTGTTGTTTATCCCCCATTGAGTTGTCAGTACTGCCCGGTACTGTCTGCTCAATCGCAACACGGTGCAATACCGAGATGATGTTAGCCAATACCGCACTGTAATCAGGCGAGTACTCAGCCAAGGACGCCACCTCAACTAACACTTTCCGAGCATCCTGATTAGCAACCGCTTCAACAATTCGATAGACCTGTTTTTGGTCGATCGAACCTAACATCGAACTCACTTCACGCTCGGCTAACCGGTTATTGCCATAAGCGATCGCTTGATCGGTAAGACTCAATGCATCTCGCATACTGCCATCAGCGGCACGCGCCAACAGCCAGAGTGCACTCTCCTCGAAGCCTATATTCTCCTGACCAAGAATATTTTTAAGATGCTCGACAATACGCTCAGGGGGCATATTTTTTAAATTAAACTGAAGGCAACGCGATAAAATAGTAACGGGTAATTTTTGAGGGTCAGTCGTTGCAAACAGAAACTTTACATGTTCTGGCGGCTCTTCAAGTGTTTTTAACAGTGCATTAAAGCTAGATTGTGAGAGCATGTGTACCTCATCGATCAGGTACACTTTAAACCGGCCTCTGGTGGGCGCATACTGCACATTATCAAGCAGCTCACGCATATCTTCCACTTTGGTTCTGGAGGCCGCATCAATTTCAATGAGGTCGACGAATCGGCCCTCTGTAATTTCCCGACAGGTATCACACTGACCACAGGGAACGGAGGTAATACCCGTCTCGCAATTTAAACACTTGGCCAGTATCCGTCCGATGGTTGTTTTACCAACCCCTCGCGTGCCGGTAAACAGGTAGGCATGGTGCAGGCGCTGTTGATCTAAGGCATTAATCAATGCCTTTAGTACGTGCTCCTGCCCCACCATCTGCTTAAAGCTCTGGGGGCGCCACTTTCTTGCGAGAACCTGATAACTCATCTATTTATTTTACCTGGGAAAACGACAGCGCAAGCTTATCATGACTTAGCATATTTTTAGAGTATTTTGTTTAACAGGCGAGACAAAGTTATAGAATGAAGAGGTAGTGTGGACGAGTTGGACACTCTGAAAGTTTTCTAGCAATCTCATTAGGTCAGACGTTTGACTCATCCCCTTGCCCGCTTTCGACACAAGCTTTTATACAAGCCAATCATCTATAGTTTAATCCTAAGCCAATAGGCACACCGATATACACAACGCCAATAATCAACAATCTGCATTCAGCACTCAACATTTATATGACAATCTTTAACAAACGACTTCGCCGTTTGAGATCTGGTCGCCCTATTTTATTTTTTCTTTTTTTTACAATGGCCTGAAAGAAGAAAATCACTCCAGGAATATAATAATGAACTCAGTGGAAAGCTCTCCCGCATCATTAACAAAAAGCCTCCTCAAAGGGAAACGCATCCTAATTACCGGTACAACAGGCTTTTTAGGCAAAGTACTGCTCGAAAAAATAGTCCGGGAGATACCCGAAGTTGCAGGCGTTAACCTGCTAATTCGAGGGAGTAAAAAATACCCAACCTCCTCAGATCGGTTTAAAGCTGAAATTTTAACATCCTCTATTTTTGATCGTTTACGGGAAACCGACCCTGATCACCTGACCAAGTTCTGCCAACACAAAATTCAATGTATTAGCGGTGAAATCACCCAGGCCAAGTTTGGCCTTTCAGATGAAGCCTATGCCCAATTAACCGCTACAACCGATGTATTTATAAACTCTGCTGCCAGTGTTAATTTTCATGAAGCTCTAGATCAGGCACTACTGATTAACACACTATGCCTGAATAACATTGCTGATTTTGCTGCAGAAGCGGGCGACATACCGGTGGTACAAATTTCCACCTGCTATGTTAACGGCTATAACAACGGTGTTATTCGTGAGGGGATATCCAAACCAACCGGTAAGCGAGTCAAGACCGATCAGAATGGCTATTACGACGTTGAGAGCATATTTAAAGCTCTCCAAGACAAAATCACCCAGGTTAAAAATTTAACAACAGATCCAGATAAGCTCTCTGACGCATTAACCGAACTAGGCTTACAAGAAGCCAATCGTTACGGCTGGGGAGACACCTACACATTTACCAAGTGGCTTGGTGAACAACTGATTCTTAAACGGCTGCACGGAAAAACATTAACAATCTTAAGGCCTTCCGTTGTCGAGAGCTGCCTTGAATCTCCTAAGCCTGGCTGGATTGAAGGCGTAAAAGTAACCGATGCCATACTACTCGCCTATG
>JBFKTM010000192.1:0-6190 GCA_041636295.1 Oleiphilaceae bacterium | reverse complement strand
TTAAACATTTTAAATAAGCCTTGGGTAGTGGTGTCAGACCCCGGCATGATTCAACAGATCTTGATACATGACCGCGAGCGCTTCCCTAAAACCGGCGATGCCGTGGATGAGATGAAGGCTATTG
The DNA here is from genome assembly GCA_041636295.1 of Oleiphilaceae bacterium. Lineage (GTDB taxonomy): Bacteria > Pseudomonadota > Gammaproteobacteria > Pseudomonadales > Oleiphilaceae > Alkalimarinus. The sequence goes on along the minus strand of JBFKTM010000192.1, from coordinate 6,066 downwards.
GTGGTGACCTGGGTATTCTGGTGACCGAAGGTAAGCAGTGGCTGCGACAGCGACAGCTGGTAATGCCTGCCTTTCGGCCGGAACAGCTCAAGTCCATGATGGTGGATATGAACGAAATCTCTCACCGCGCGGTGGCGGAATTGGCCGGTCACCCTGAGGTGGAAGCGAAAGGCTTTTTGAATCGCGTTGCTCTGGCCATTATCTGCCAGGTCGGGTTTGACTATCGTGTTGCCTCCTTTCAGTCCAGTGCTGAGTCTGATCCGTTATTAGAGGCACAAGAGGTCGCTTGCAAGGAGTTGATGAAACGTATCCAGCGCACCAAATACTGGAAGCAGCTACCGCTGCCATCCAATTATCGACTGGATCGTCTGCTGATGACCCAGCGTAAAATCTTTGAAGACATTATTAAAGAACACCGTGAAGGCGAGGCCGAAGCGAAAGTATTGATGCAGCAGTTGCTGACCGCGACCGACGGGGAGGGGGAGCATATTGGCGAAGACGAGTTGATTCAGCTGGTTCATAGCTTTATTGCCGCCGGCCATGAAACATCCGGCGCGTTTCTGCAGTGGACGCTCTACTACCTGGCGACCCACCCCGAATTGCAGGAGCGGGTCAGGGACGAGCTATCTCTCGTGTTAGGCGACGACGACAATATTACCTATGAACACTACCAGCAATTAACGCTATTGGAGCAGGTGTTGAAGGAGAGTTTACGGCTTCGTCCACCTATCCCGATTATGCTGCGCTCGGCGGGAGATGATCTGAATCTCGGTGGCCACCATGTAGAGAAAGGCTCGCCTATTCTTATTATGCTGGGTGCCATGCAGAAAGACCCTAAATACTGGGGTGACAACGCACACTTTTTTGATGTCGGCCACTTTGAAAAAGAGGCCGAGGCGAGTCGTGAACGCTTTGTGTTTGCCCCTTTTGGCTTGGGGCCGCGGATCTGTGTCGGCCACCGTTTTTCAATGCTGGAGGCCGCTGTCATTATTGGGCAGTTGTTAAGACATTACCGTTTTAAATGGGTTGAAGGACAAAAGGTAGAGCCGGTACTCACGCTGGTCTGGACAACCAGAACACCACTGCGATTTGAGGTTGAACCGATCGCCAAAGGGGAGGGAAAGTAATGGGCAGCATTATGCGAGCACTTAGTATTCATGAAGCAAGCTTTCCTATCTATGCGGAGTTGTCACCAGGCGGTGGCAATATTGTGGCCTGCTTGCGATTACAAGGCGAACTGGATGTCGATCTGGCCGCTGCAGGACTACAGAAACTGATGGCGGCAGAGCCGACGCTGCGTCTAGGTTACCGTTGGCTAAAAAGAGAAGACCAACCGGAAAATTACTATTTTGAAACCGTTGCGGGTGCTGCACTGCCATTTCAAGCGGTAGCCATAAACGGTGATGATGGCTTGGATATAACCATTGCCAAAACGTCAACGGCGTTACTGAATCAGCCTTTTCAATGTGGCGACCTGTTATGGCGTGCCCGTTTACTATCTCATGGGGATGAGCACTGCCTGGTATTTGCGATCAGTCATAGTTTGTCTGATGGTACTTCGGTTAACTATCTATTGAAGCGCTGGCTACAGTCTCTGAATCAGGCGAAACCGTTAGTGGCTGCGGGTGAACAAATTGGCGCGCCCTTATGGCATTACATGCCTCACAATATTGCCGGTTTCTTTGGGGCATTTCGTTCGCTGGGCATTCTCTCAACGTTTATGAAAGCGCAAAAGTTAGCTGACCAGGGGCTGACCTTTAAGGTGGATACCAACGTACCGGCAATGGAGCACCGGTGCCGCGCCACCTATCGCACGGTTGACCAGCCCACCTTTGAGCAGTTAGTGGAGCTGGTGAAAAGCAATGGCAAGAGCATTCATGGCTTGTTAGGGGCGGCAACGCTTCGCGCCTTTCTCGCGGAGTGTCAGCAAAGTGGTCGCCTGAAATCGCTTAAAGAGACCTTCTCAATGCCCTTTGTGACTACCGTTAATGTGCGGGATAAAATTGAACCAGTACTAGATGATACCTCCGCTGGCTGTTATTCCTCAGGAGTCACCAGCATGGTCGAGATTGATCAAAAACGCATTGCAGACCAGGACCTGCAAACCACCTGGGCTATTGGGGATCAGATCGCGTCAGGCGTTACCGAGGCACTAGAGCAAGACCAGCACTGGAAAGTGTTGCGAATCTACAAACTGGCCGGATTGAAGGGGCTGAAAAAAATGTTTGTGGATAGCAGCGAAAAATCTCTGGCGACGCCGATTAGCTTCGCCAATATGGGGCGCGTCGATTTCAATAATGAGTCACTGGCGGTTAACGCGTTTCAGGTCTATGCCGGTTTTCATGTCTCCGGTGCTGGGGTCAATGTGACGGCGAATAGTCTCAACGGTGTGTTGACGATCTGTTTTACCTGTCCAGAACCGGTAGTGGGTCAGGCTACGCTAGACAGTTATGCTGATTCGGTGGTGTCGCTACTGCAGCAGTGGGCTACCTTAGTAAACAATACCTGATAGATAGATAAACACTCGCTGACAGATAGAAATGTAGAATAATTCAGTGTAAAAATCGTCAATGCCTCAAAAACTTCCTAAACTTAGTCACAACTAAGGAGGTTGATGATGGCTATTGACGTATCTAACCCCTCACTTTTGGTAAAACAGCTATTTGATCGCGATAGCTGTACCTGTACTTATCTGTTAATTGACCGAAAAAAATACGAAGCGGCGATTATTGACCCGGTAAAAGAGCAATTGAATCGAGACCTGCAACTTATCGAAGAGTTGGGGGTAGAGTTGCTTTATACCATCGAAACTCATGCCCATGCTGACCATATTACCTCTTCAGGCCTGATTAGACAGCGCACGGGTGCTCAGGTTGTTTTTTCAGCCGCATCGAGAGTTATGGGCGTTGATAAATCATTATGCGATGGTGATGTGCTGCCCTTGGGCAACTACTCAATCAAGGCAATAGCGACGCCCGGCCATACGGACGGTTGCATGAGCTTTGATGTAGATAGCATGCTTTTTACCGGTGATGCGCTGTTTGTTAGAGGGTGCGGTCGTACCGATTTTCAAAATGGCGACGCTGGAACGCTCTACGATAGCATTACGCAAAAGCTGTATGCCTATCCGGATGATACCCGCATCTATCCGGCCCATGATTACAATGGCCGGTTGTGGTCGACTATCGGGGAGGAGAAACGCTGGAATCCGCGAATTGCAGCAGGCACTCCTCGCGAGCAGTTTATTGAAACCATGTCTCACTTGAACCTTGAGGTTCCGAAAAAAATAAATGAAGCGGTGCCGGTCAATACTCACTGCGGTACACTTTTTGATCCAAAACGCTATCTACATGATGAATTGAGCATCAAACAACTGTACCAAGCCTGGAATGGGCTGCTGCCTGAGCAGGTTATTGTTGATACCCGTACCCCAGAGGCATTCGCTAGAGCACATGTGCCAAAAAGTCTGAACATTCCCCTGGGCTCGGAAAGTAAGCAGGTAGAACAGTTGCAACACTACAAAAAGGTCTATCTCTACAGTCAAACGGGCAGGGCGGCACAAACGGCGTTTACAACACTTACGCTGCTGGGCTTACATAACTTGGCGTGTGTGGGCCACTCAGGAATGCCTGAGTGGCTGGCGGCGGGGTATCCTACCGGGAGTGTGCCCGGTAACGATGTATAGGGGGGGGCAGCAAGGCATCACGCCTATTAGCGATGCAAAACCTCGTTCGGTAGTTGGCGAATGCAGCCGTCTTCGTCGATGGCCACGAAAACAAAAATTGACTGGGTCACTTTACGTGGGTGAGGCTCGTCATTATCCTGTGTCCACACCTCAACACTGATCTTCATTGAGCTTCGCCCCACATCGACCAGCTTGGTATAACAGCTAACTTGAGAGCCAATTCTCACGGGAGAGATAAACTCCATACCCTCTATCGCCACGGTTGCCGTCCGTCCCTGGGAGAGTTTACCGGCTGCGGTGGCCGCAGCCATGTCCATCTGCCCCACAAGCCAACCCGCATGAATATCACCATTAGCATTGGTATCTCTGGGCATGGGAATGACCTGAAGCGTTAATTCACCGCCAGGTGCAGGCTTGTGTTCTGAATGTCTCATGGCTTTACTCTACATCTGTTGTTTTTATAGGCATTGTTCAATAAAACAGTTATAACCCCATTTTTTTAAGCAGTATAGTTACACTTTTGTTATTCGTACGGTTTTCTGTGTAAAAAGGTTATATATTTCGATTTGCACACTTATCCATAAATCCTACCCATAAATCTTGTCAGGTAGCCATGTCGCCAGCTCTGGCCAGGCCGCAAGCAGCCCCAGCATGATCAGCTGAATGGCTATAAAGGGGGCAACACCTCGATAAATATCCGATGTGGCGACCGACTCTGGTGCAACGCCACGCAAATAAAACAGCGAGAACCCGAACGGAGGGGTCAGGAACGAGGTTTGTAGATTTAAGGCAATCATGATGCCAAACCATACCGGGTCTAACCCCATTGCCAACAGAACCGGACCAACAATGGGAACCACTACAAATGTAATCTCAATGAAATCGAGAATAAAGCCTAATAGAAAGATAACCACCATCACGACCAGTGTCGCTGTGAAAACACCACCGGGCATGCCGCTAAACAGCGACTGGATCAGATCATCTCCACCGTAGGCGCGAAAGACCAGTGAAAAAAGTGTGGCTCCGATCAGAATCATAAACACCATACAGGTGACGCGGGTCGTTGTTTGACAGACCTCACGTAGCACCGCCAGGCTAAGCTGACGTCTGGATCCTGCCAGGAAAATAGCACCCAGAGCGCCAACACCGGCCGCCTCTGTTGGGGTTGCAATTCCGCCCAGTATTGAACCCAGTACCACAATGATGAGCAGTAGTGGCGGGGTCAGATCATGCATCAACGAGAGTGATTTGCTATTGCCTTCTTCGACATCGTGGCTCTGTTCTGTCGGTGGGATAAGATCGGGTCTGAATTTGGCCAGGACGGTAATATAAAGAATGTAAAGTCCGACCAGACAGAGTCCAGGGATAATCGCACCCACAAACAGGTCGCCCACGGAAACCGTATCGGGGCTGAAAATACCCATATTACGCTGTGCCTGTTGGTAGGCACTAGAGAGCACATCTCCCAGTAGAACCAGGGCAATTGACGGTGGGATGATTTGACCTAAGGTTCCGGTCGCGCAAATCGTCCCGGTTGCTACAGAGGGGGCATAACCCCGTTTTAGCATGGTGGGTAATGAAATTAGCCCCATGGTGACGACGGTTGCTCCAACAATGCCGGTGCTGGCCGCGAGTAGCATACCGACTACCGCAACAGAGATACCGAGGCCGCCGTGGGCTCCTTTAAAAAGCTCAGCCATGCTTTCCAGAAGATTCTCTGCCAATTTTGAGCGTTGCAACATGCAGCCCATAAATACGAACAGTGGCACGGCAATCAGGGTTTGATTGGTAATCAGTCCGTAGAGGCGATTAGGGGTGGCTGATAGAAAGGCGCTATCAAAAATGCCCGTGATCATCCCCCCTCCGGCAAATAGTAGCGCGGTCCCTGCCAGTGAAAAAGCAACGGGGTATCCCAGCAGCAGCACCAGACAGGCGACACCAAACATGATAAGGGGGAGGTACTCAATCATTACAGCGTCCCCCCGTGGTTTACTTCGTGATCAACAGCAATGCCGCTCAGTTCAGCAATGCTGCGAAGCACCTCCGCCACTGCCTGTACCAAGAGTACGAAAACCATAACGAGAATCAGTGATTTGAGCAGAAATACCAGTGGCAGGCCGGCGGCTTCCTGGGAGATCTCAAATATCCGCCAGGAGCTTTCAATATAGGGCCAACTGCTCCAGCCAATGAACAGCATTACCGGTATCAACAGGAAGGTTGTACCAAAAAGATTGACCAGCGCTTTCCCTTTACTGGAAAAACGTTGGTAGAAAATATCAACCCTGACATGTTCATCATGCTTCAGTGTATAGGCACTGGCGATAAGAAAGACCACACCATGCAAGTACATTACGCTCTCTTGAAGCATAATCGAGCTATTG
>JBFKTM010000191.1:0-6203 GCA_041636295.1 Oleiphilaceae bacterium | reverse complement strand
TACGTTGGCGAGATTTACGAGAAGGGTCTTGGTGTCATTCCAGATTTCGAGGTCGCAGCTCACTGGTACCAAATGGCGGCGAATCAAAAGCTGGCAAGGGCTCAGATTAACCTTGGCCACCTCTACGAAAAAGGTCTTGGTGTAGAAAAAAATATCGTAACGGCACTCAGCTATTACCGTATGGCATCAGGCCTTACCAGCGACCAACTGACATACACTTCTTCACTGCAGGCTTCCTATGTTCCACGAGAGCAGTTTCAGGCGGTTAGCCAGCAGTTGACACGTTCGCAGGATGAGCAAGCGAAGATCGCCCAGCAAATAGAGCACTATGAGACCAACCTGGAGGCAAAAAGCAGGTACCTTGCGCAATCCAAAGCGACACTCAAGCAAACACAGGAACAGTTACAGGCGCTGCTAAGCAACCCGCCCGCTAACGCTACAGGGTTATCCAATGAGAGAGAGCAACAATTGCTGGCAGAGATCCAGTCCCTAAGTCAACATCAAGACTCGCTACAACACCAGATTACTGACATACAGAATAATGCACGGTTACTTGGCCAGCAGAAACGGCAATTAGAAGCCCAGATAGAGGAACAGAAAACGTCAGAGGCGACGCTGAAAGCACAGCTGAGTCAGACCCAAGCCGAACTCGACCGCAATGCGTCGGCGCTATATCGCAGCCAACTTGAGATAGACACACTTAATCAATCGCTTAGCGCAAGTAAAATAGCAGGCCGAGCAACCACACAGGAGCGACAGGCTGAGATACAAGCGCTTGAAAACTCCCTTCGGGCAAAAAACAGCGCTATCGCACAGCAGCAAGAGCAATACGAAGCGCTACAACACCAATATCTACTGCGACAACATCAACTTGCTCAGGTCACAGCGCAGCTGGGTGACCAAGAAGGTGTGCTTTCAAGCCAGTTAGCGGAATTTAAAACGCAACAATTAAGCTACCAGCAGTCCATCGCCGAAAAAGAAAGAGAACTGACTACCGTTATTACACAACTACAAGACAATGAACAGGCTTTACACCATGCCCTTGCCCAAAAGCAGCAAGAGATTGAAACCTTAACCAGCGAACACCAATCGGATATTAGTGAATACGATACCCAGATGGCTGTACTTTCCAAGCAATTAGGAGATCAACAGCAGTTAGTGAATAACCAGAAACAACAGATCTTCAACTTACAGTCAGATATGGATAACTACAACCTGGAGCTGATTCAAATTAGCGCTCTCCCCCCAACAGCTGCAGGCCCAATTGATGATACACCATCCATCGAAATCATTGATCCACCTGTAACACTAACACGAAGCACCCCAACCGTTAGGTTGAGAACACAACAGAAGTACCGCGATATTATTGGCAAGGTATCAGCCCCAGCCGGTCTGCTCTCATTAACGATCAATGGCGAAAGCACAACACTGGAAGACCATAGTCTGTTCAAAACGGCAGTACCTATCACTAAAGAGGTTACGCCAGTCGATGTTGTCGCGGTTGATACCAAAGGGCGACGAGTCGCCATCAGTTTTTCAATGCTATCTGAATCAGCACAACGCCCCCAGATTGAACAACCGAGTCAAAAACCCGCCAGACTCACCATCGATCGACCTACACTGGGCAATTACTATGCGCTAATTATCGGCAATAACGACTATCAAACTATGTCCACCTTAGCTACAGCGGTTAATGACGCCACTGAGACCGAAAGAATTCTGAAAAACCAATACCATTTTAATACTCAACTTCTCATTAATGCTACGCGGTACCAGATTCTCTCCGCTCTCAATAAACTGCGGGAAGAACTCAAGGAGGACGACAACCTGCTGATCTACTATGCAGGTCACGGCAAGCTGGATGCGATTAATAAACGCGGTTTTTGGTTACCCATTGATGCTGATGAAAACAATAGTGCCAACTGGATCTCCAATACCGCTATCACCGATATCCTGAATGCCATGAAAGCAAAACACGTGCTGGTCGTAGCTGATTCATGTTATTCAGGCACGCTCTCTCAAACGGCCATATCCAGAGTGGAAGAAGAGCTGGAAGCGGATGTAAAAAAAGAGTGGATCAAAGTCATGGCAAATACCCGTGCTCGCATCATGTTAACCTCAGGCGGGGTCGAGCCGGTACTGGATGGCGGCGGTGGCAAACACTCCATATTTGCCAAAGCCTTTCTCGATACCCTGCGAGACAACGACGCTATTCTGGAGGGTTATTCGCTATATTATGAAGTGTTGACTAAAGTGATGAAAAAAGCATCACAATTAGATAGTGAGCAAGTACCACAATATGCCCCGATACATCTTGCCGGTCATGAATCCGGAGAGTTCTTTTTCTCTCCTAAAATCTAATACTGTACTGTGCTGCAGTGTACGTCTGTACAGCGCAATTATCGACTTCACTGATTACCCTATGTCTCCGTGGAGACAGGACAATGAGTGAGCAAGCATTCGCTGGAAAATACCGCATTGAGGGCGTTCTCGGCGAGGGTGGAATGGGTGTAGTCTATAAAGGTTTTGATCCACTCATTGCACGCACTGTTGCCATAAAAACCATTAGAAAAAATCTTCTGGAAGGGCGTTCAGGCCAGGAACTGCTGAAGCGGTTTAGACATGAAGCCCAAGCCGCCGGACGACTGACTCACCCCAATATTGTCGCAATTTACGAATATGAAGAGGCAGAAAAAGAGGGCTTCCCCTACTTCATAATGGAGTATGTAGAGGGTAAAGAGTTAAAAGACTACCTGAAAATGGGGGTGCGTTTTACCTTCGAGCAATCACTCAATATTATCGAGCAAGTTCTGGAGGCTCTCGGTTACGCCCATCGGCATGGCATTATCCACCGAGATATAAAACCTGCCAACGTGATCTTGCTAGAAGATAAAAACGTGAAAATCGCTGACTTTGGAATCGCCAAACTGGACGATACAGAGTTCACCCAGACCGGCAAAGTCATCGGCACCCCGAGTTATATGTCTCCCGAACAGTGTCAGGGTTTACACGTTGATGGTCGCTCAGACCTTTACTCTGCAGGACTATTACTCTATGAACTACTCACCGGTAAAAAAGCGACGGCAGTTAGCCATCGTGGTGGCTTTGCGCAAGTTATGAAAGGCTTCACCCCAGACAAACCCGATACATCCGATACAAAAACCATTCATCTTTTTAACACCATCATAAAAAAAGCCCTCGCGGAAGACCCTGAACAGCGCTTTCAAAATGCAGAAGCATTTTTGGAAGAAATTAAAAAGCTCCGCTTACAGCAAGCGGCAAATAGAAAGGGTAACCCAGTTTGGCTATTGGGGGGCGCTATCGCGGGGATGATGGTCGCCATCACTGCGGTTCTATTTATGGAGTTTAATCATAAAGCCGAACCGAATAACTCCCCTCAATCAAATACCGTGATTCAAAACCCGGTAAATAAACCACCACAACCGATCCGCTCCACACCAACGGAGGTGACAATTAATAATCGAACTGCTCCGCCCTTGTCACCTGAAGAACTTAAAAAGATTGACCGCCTGCTCAAGGTCGCGAAAACGCACCAGCTAGTGGGCCGCCTCGTAACCCCTTCCGGCAGCAATGCTTACTATAGCTATAAGATGGTGTTAGACATTGATAACCAGAATATCGACGCACTGAATGGCATTGAAACCATTTCGACCGAGCTAATCAAAAAAATCAAAACATACCAAAGTAAAGGCAATCGAAAAGCGGCCTTACAACTAGCCGATATTGGCAAAAAACTGTATCCGAATAATCAAGAACTCGCAAGCTTAGGGCAAGAATTGACAAAACAATAATATTAACAACAGCCTGCCTAAGGGCTAGCATCAGGCGTCAAACCAGGCCGAACGTACTACCGTTCGACCTTTATTACTCCGCTCATTTGTACATCGTTGACTATAATGCGAGCTGCCGAGGAAACAGCTCATCGAGCGGAATCGCATCATCGCTTAGCATCCCCATAATTTCCGGGTAACCGACCACATGCTGATAAATGGCCTGGGAGAAATAGTTATAGAGCAGCGGCTTAAAGCCCCCCTTTAACGCGGCGGTATCTTTCTTAATCTGTTGATACCTCCCCCTGAACGATGTGGCAATCATGCCGGTAAATAACCCCGTTAAAATAGGCCCCGGTAACAAGAAGTGAGGCATATAGAGAAAATATAACCGACCGAGCGACTTGGTATTCCACGCATACGGCACAACATCCAGCGAATTTGCCACCCGAACACACTGATCCCCCAAACGTTCATCCGAATAGGTCGCAAAGTCTTTATTACCCGCCGAAGGCCCCGCAAAGGCTACCGTGGAAATTTCCGTGCTCTCGGGCAGCGTTGTACCCTGTAAATCCTTCAACCACAGAGCCAACGTAGGAGCCAGGGCACCACCTAAACTATGCCCGGTTACACAGAGTTGCTGACAACGCCCAGCATCCAGCTCATCGCTTAAAAAAGCCAATAACGTATTGCCTTCACCCGGCACGCCTTTCTCTGCTTTCATCTCCTGCAGGCGGGTCAGTCCACAATAGGTCCCATGGGATATTTTAGGTTTTAGTTTGGAACCGGGGTTACCATAAGCCCAAGGAATCAACGACCCCACGTTAAAATCTTCCCACAACCAATCCTTTAGCGAGACTGGGTTAGTGCCCCTAATCGCGATTACATAGCGATCCGGGTCGGTTCTGCTTTTAACCATATACATCAGATTGTCATCGAATTTATCACCGTGGAACGCAAAAATACCCGGCCCCCAAACCACCTCCCAATCATCTTTAACGGGCTCCCACGTTCGCAAAGCCTGCTGAATATCAGCTAATATCTTTTGCGCATTCTCACTATCACTTCCTGTTAGATCAAATCCGTAGTAAGCAATATAAGAAAACGACAACATCAACTGCTCTTTGGTAAATTTCATGAGATCTCCTTATCCTGTATCGCAATGGGTGAGCGGTTTAATTCAGGCCTCTGCATCCGTCACCCACTGTTGCTTGTATTTATACTAGCGCTCAAAGGCACCGGTTAATCTATAACTAATAGCCTGGGCCGGTATGTAATACCGAAGGCACCGCCCGAAAATAGTCATAGCTCCACTGCCTATCAGACTCTGAGGCATTCCACTGGGCATCAAGTGCTTTAAGATCGTGCTGAAGCTGGTTAAATGCCGCTTTCATTGGATCTCGATAGGTTTCGTCGACCCCATTCAACAAATAGGTAAAATCATTATCGAGCAATGTGAACCGCGCTTTACCGGTCGCTAAGGCGACAAAGGCGAGCGAGCGCCACTCGTCAACAGCATAGGTTCCTGTATCGCAAGGTACCTGTACCTTACTGATACGAGGGTCAAGTGCCGCACGAATTCCCGTGGTGCCATAAACCTGATGCCGAACGACACAGTGATGAATAGTGTCTGACGCAAAACGCGCCACGCCCGCTTTCGTTTTAAACCCCTCATATCGTTGAGGTAAACCATTGCGTAACACCGTTAATAGCCCTTCATGAAAGGCCTGTAAATAGCGGTCTTCCTGAACCGCGTTATCGGTTGCGTATATCGTATCAATTAGAGAAGTGGTGTAGCGCTGCCAGATTTCCGCATACTCCATCTCCCACTTAATACAGGCATTCGGCAATATTTCGCCCTCCCCCTCGCCTTTATACATCCTCATTAACGCCGCACGCGCTTCAAAATTCTCATCTTCACCGTATTCAAAGCGGTTGTAGCAGTCATTGAGATGGCTAATAAGACTATTGTGGGTGGTCGCAAAAATCTGGCTGAAGACAGCCCCTTCCTGAACCAAATGCTCCGTGGTGATCTCTTCTGCCAACTCATGAGAGAAGAAATGAAGATAGAGAAAGGTCCGGAAAGGATGAGTCCACTGCCCCTGTACGTCAAAGGCATTATGCATCGCCACTTCCACTAAATTGTAAGTCATGTGGATTTCAGCCAAATGCTTACCGCTAATAACCTGATAGTACATTGACGCCAGAATAAGGCTTTCAGCACGGCGAAAGGTAGAGTCATTGGGATCGGCCATAACCTCTTCAGTCGTATGAGGGGCGACAACCGAGACCAACTGCAGACACTGCTTGTCATTATTGATTTTGAAATAGGCAATGCCTCCATAGGGTTCGTAATCGGCTTTGGTTTCATAACTTTCTAGGAAGCGAAAATCCATTACTGACGCCCCCTCC
>JBFKTM010000190.1:0-6222 GCA_041636295.1 Oleiphilaceae bacterium | reverse complement strand
TTATCTATACAAACGAATACTAAATGCTATGTGGGTATAACCTTACACCGCCAATCACTTAGCTTTGATAATTATGTTTCCAGGTTCCGCGTCAGATGCCTCTCGCTTCGCAACTTCGCTCCTTATAACCTTTTCCAGATTGTCCACCAGAGATTCATTCTGAAGTTTATGGTCAGGCGTACCCCCTAAATAAAGCAAGTTAGCAGGGTCTCCTCCGGTTAAACCAATATCGGCCTCCCTCGCCTCGCCCGGGCCATTGACTATGCAGCCAATAATGGCAACATCTAACGGTGTAGCAATATCATCCAACCGGGCTTCAAGTTCATTCATCGTCTGAACTACATCAAAGTTTTGCCTTGAGCAGCTAGGACAAGCGATAAAGTTAATCCCTTTGGTTCTCAACTTTAAGCTTTTCAGGATATCAAAACCTACCTTAATCTCCTGAACAGGATCGGCAGCTAATGAAACTCTGATAGTGTCGCCAATTCCATCCATTAGCAACATCCCCAGGCCAACCGATGATTTCACCGTTCCGGACCTAAAACCACCGGCCTCTGTAATCCCCAGATGAAGAGGTTGCTCAATCTGACCAGCGATCTTTCTATAGGCCGCTACGGTCATGAATACATCAGATGCTTTCAGGCTAATTTTATAATCTTGAAAATCATGGCGATCCAGAATATCAATATGTCGCATCGCAGACTCGACCAAAGCGTCAGGTGTAGGCTCACCATACTTTTTCTGAAGGTCTTTCTCTAATGAACCCGCATTGACCCCAACTCTAATTGGAATGCCGTTATCTCTAGCTGCACTTATAACTGCCCTGATACGATCTTCACGACCAATATTACCAGGATTAATTCGCAAACAATCAACACCAAGCTCAGCAACTTTCAGGGCGATTTTGTAATCGAAATGGATATCGGCAACTAGCGGAACATCCACCTGCGAACGAATTTTTGCAAACGCTTCAGCGGCATCCATTGTAGGAACAGAGACTCTGACAATATCGGCCCCCGCGCCCTCCAACTCCCTAATTTGCCCTACCGTAGCTTCAACATTACAGGTGTTGGTGTTGGTCATGCTCTGAACAGCTATCGGCGCATCACCGCCAACCGGCACATTTCCAACCCAAATTTGCCTAGACTTTCTGCGACGAATTGGTGATTCAAATTTCATAATGAGAGGAACTTTTTACAAATTAATGGGTTAATTCAATCTCAGCACGGTTATTCCATACTCGCACTGTTGAAAAATCAAAAAGTGATTGCTCAAAGTACACGTTAACTGCACTAACGGCACCTACAACCATTTTAAACGGGAGAGGCCCTGAATAATTCACCTCATCACCGGCTTTTTTTAACGCTGCATACACAGTCTTACCATCACCATTTTTTAACGTGAACCAGCAGTCACCGGAGAACACTACTCTTACATGGCCAGTATCTACTGTATCAATAGATACCATATTCTCGCCAGAGTTCGTATTCGTTACCCCTTCTGCGGTTGAGGTCTGGTCTAGCAGAGGTAACACTGGTTGCTTAGATATCGTGTCTGGCTCTGGCTCTGGCTCTGGCTCTGGCTCTTCAAATGATGGAGCGCTCACACCACCTTCAACTATTTTTTCATCACCATTTGACTCAACATCTGATGTCGCATCTATTAACTGTACAGAATCCACCATTTCGCTTTTATGATCAGCAGAAACGTCGTCTATAGGCTTCGTTCTTTGAGAAGTTACGACGTTGGCATCTTCAACGACTAGCGCCTCATCAGGCAGCGGCTGCTCTTCCGACTTATCGCTGACACTACCGTTAACTTCTCCCGTCAATGCGGTGACAGGAAGGTCGATATGATTGTCGCCAAGTCGTTCACTCCAAAAGTACAGGGCAACACCGATTGCAGCAGTCACAACCAAAACAAGCACCGCATGCTTTGACCGTTTTTTTCTTTTAGCCTTACCTAAGGCTTCTTCTTTGCAAGCCTGCTGACCAGCCTCATAGTTTAATTGCTGGTCTAGCAAATCAACCATGCTCTGCTCATCAAGGCCAACGATCCGTGAGTAACTACGAATATAGCCTTTAAGAAATATATCCCCTGGAAGCAGCTCATAATTCTCTTCTTCGATTGCAGAAACGATAGAGGGCCTTAAATGTAATTCATCGGCTACCTGAGCGATTGAATACCCTTTGCTCTCCCGCCCTTCTTTAAGAGCTCGTCCTGGACCGTTCACCGGTGCTATATCAGACATATTCTGATCAATTTTAGTCATTGGCTGTCAGAGTCCTATATTGTTGGTATTCTCTGGATTCTGGATAAAGCTGCTTTAACAACAACACATAACTGGACTCTTGCCCGTCATTATTGAAGTGGCGGGCGAGTTCAATGCCCAACCACAGACTTGTGGGAGAATGAGTCATACCACTACTACGAATAACATTGATCATTCTATTGTAATAGCGCTGCGCTTTTACATACTCTCCATCCTGGATGAGCAATTGGGTAACCCCTATTAACGCCTGCGGTTGGTAGCGATCTAGAACCAATGATTTTTCATAGGCTATTATTGCCTGTTCAGAGTCTTCCAACTTCATAGCGCACTGTGCAATATTAATGTAAATCAGTGCCCGTCCCTTATATCCGGTATCTTTACTTGCTATCCTAAACTGTTCAAGTGCTTCGATGTAACGCGCCTGCCGATAAAGAAAGGCTGCGTAGAAAGTTCTTCCCCGAGTATTTTTACCATCTAGTGACAGCGCCTTATTAAAGTGCTCTTCAGCCAGTTCATTTTCATCTTCTTGCTGATAAAGCAGTGCCAGCGCTGCGAAGGCCTCTGAGCTATCCTCATTAATTTCCAGCGCACGGTTAATATTAGCCCGAGCCCGTTCAAAGTCGCTACGTTGAATATACGCCAGCCCAAGCTGAATATAGTTGTCCAGAGCCTTATCTTCATCAGCCTTGCGTGTAAATGCACTATCGGTGGTGGTGACACAGGCTGTCAACGATAGCACTAGCAGACCGATTAGAAAAAACTTCATACACCCTCTTACAATAGCGATTTAATTTTTTGTATTTGTTACACTTTAGGCAATAATACAGTTCAGTTTAACCCGTGTGCGGTTTAAGTGGAATATACTTCTCACTTCTGCGGGTCCGATCTTCCACTTTACCAACCAACTGACCACAGGCAGCATCAATATCGTCCCCTCGGGTTGAGCGCACCGTCGTGACATAGCCGCCCTCCACCAACGCATCCTGGAAACGACGAATTGCATTCCCTGAAGGTTTTTTATAATCACTTTGAGGAAACGGGTTAAACGGAATTAGGTTGATCTTGCAGGGCACATCATGAAGCAATTTTACTAACTGCTGCGCGTGTTCTGGCTGATCATTAACACCTTCAATAAGGGTGTATTCGATGGTCGCCTTACGCTTGTCTGACAAACCACTCAAATACCCTTTTACTGCATCCAGTAACTCACTGATAGGATATTTCTGATTAATTGGAACCAACTGGTTTCTCAACTCATCATTGGGCGCATGAAGAGATATCGCAATGGACGCATCCGTTACTTCCGATAGCTTCTTAATGGCAGGCACAACCCCAGCGGTACTTAACGTCAGACGACGCTTGGAAATACTATAGGCGTAATCATCCATCATTAGATCCATCGCATCGACAACGTTGTCAAAGTTCAGCAATGGCTCACCCATTCCCATCATTACCACGTTGGTAACAGGCCTATCTTTGGTTGGATCTATATCCTCAAAGGATTTAATTGCAACCCAGATCTGCCCGACTATCTCTGCCGCTGACAAATTCCGGTTAAATCCCTGTTTGCCGGTAGAACAAAAACTACAGTCAAGCGCACAACCTATCTGGGATGAGATACACAAAGTACCACGGTTTCCGTCGGGAATCAGAACCGTCTCAATGCTACTCCCGCCCCCCATGCGCATGACCCATTTCCGTGTGCCATCAGAGGAGATATCTTTATAGGTAACCTCAGGCACCTTCACTTCGGCAATTTCTGCCAATTTGGCTCGCAGAACCTTACTGATATTGGTCATCTGCTCAAAATCAGATACGCCGTACTGATGTATCCATTGCATAACCTGCTTGGCACGAAAAGGTTTTTCGCCCATATCTGCGAAAAATTGCTCCATTTTAGAACGCGTTAAACCAAGCAAATTAACTTTTTCAATAGAACTCATCTTACTCTTCCAACACAAAAAAACGATCTAAATACACCACAATAGATAGCCGGTATTTAGCGATAACTGCCATTTTAATTTTGCTCTTCATCACTTAAAGCAGCCAACCGGCTCAAAGCAAATTCAAAATAGCACCTAATTTTTTACGCCCCTTATGACGCAGAAAAGCAGGCTTCCGATAGGAACACCTGCTTCCTTACAGCCTAATCTTAAAGATTAGCTTCTTGGGCAAATCTCTTCATCAGAGAAGAAATATGCAATTTCACGCTCTGCAGATGCTAATGCATCAGAACCGTGAACCGCATTTGCATCAATTGAGTCTGCAAAGTCACGACGAATAGTGCCTTCAGCAGCTTCTTTAGGGTTAGTAGCACCCATCAAGTCACGGTTTAAAGCAACTGCATTTTCGCCTTCCAACACCTGAACCATTACAGGACCGGAAGTCATAAACGCAACCAGATCAGCAAAGAAAGGACGCTCTTTGTGCTCTGCGTAAAAACCTTCTGCTTGCTCTTGAGAAAGGTGCAACATCTTAGATGCAACAATCTTCAGACCAGCCTTTTCAAAACGGCTATAAATTTTACCAATAACGTTTTTAGCAACAGCGTCAGGCTTTACAATTGAAAAAGTGCGTTCGATCGCCATTCAGGTTCTCCAAAATTAAATCTAAAAATTAAATAAAGTAATCTAAAATATAAACGCGCGAATTATACGCGGGTTCACTGAAAAATCATACAACTTATAAATAAGCCACTAATTAGCGGCGCACTCCAGACAAGCAAGACAAACCACAACGGGGCAGACTTATCTAACCTGTCCATGCAGGTGATATTTCTCTCAACTTCTGCACTTTTTCCACAATCAACTGAGCAACCCGCTCTACATCATCAGATGTTGTAAATCGACCTAACGAGATCCTGAGTGACGCCAGTGCCAGCTCATCACTCAGCCCAATCGCTTTAAGAACATAAGAAGGATCTATATCTGCCGATGCGCACGCCGAACCGGATGAGACAGCAACCTCTTTCATTGCCAGCATCAATGATTCACCATCCACGCCCTCAAATGCGACGTTTAGATTGCCTGCTACGCGCTGCTCAACACTTCCATTAATACTCACTCCAGGCAATATGGATAATTCCCCCCATAGGCGGCGGCGCAAATCCAGCAATCTCACTCGCTCATCACTCATCTCTTCACTGGCTATTTTAAATGCCTCCCCCATACCCACTATTTGATGAGTAGGTAATGTACCTGAGCGCATCCCTCTTTCATGCCCCCCTCCGTGAATTTGCGCACAAAGGGTTAGTCCAGGGCGGCGCCGAACAAAAAGCGCCCCAACGCCTTTTGGGCCATATATTTTATGGGCAGAAAAGGACATTAAATCGACTTTGGAGTGAGATAGATCAATCGCCACCTTGCCCGCACTTTGAGCAGCATCCACATGAAAAACCACATTATGGTCATTGGTGATTTCAGCAATACTATCGATATCTGTAATCACACCAATTTCATTATTCACGTGCATCAATGACACCAATATAGTGTCATCCCTTAATGCCTCCCTAACCTGCTGCGGAGAAATAATCCCTTGAGCGTCTGGCTTGAGATAGGTGACTTCAAATCCCTGCCCCTCAAGATAGTGACAACTATCCAATACGGCCTTATGCTCAATAATTGAAGTAACAATATGGCGCCCCTTGTCCTTATAAGCCTCAGCAATACCCTTGATCGCCAGATTATCAGATTCCGTAGCCCCTGAAGTCCATACAATTTCTCGCGACTCACAACCGACCAAATCAGCAACCTGCTTTCTAGCCGACTCTACCGCAGATTCAGCCTGCCACCCATAAATATGTGAGCGTGACGCAGGGTTACCAAACACACCATCAGTGGTTAAACAATTCATCATCTTTTCTGCTACCCGTGGATCAACAGGTGTCGTAGCAGAATAATCAAGATAAATAGGTAAACTCATAGTGCAATATTTCCAATCACAGGGTTAAC